>NZ_KV821366.1:0-12476 GCF_001815635.1 Corynebacterium sp. HMSC075D04 | reverse complement strand
CCACCAGCCGGCCAGATGGCTGATGCACTCATGGGTATCTTGCGCGGTGATGGCGACGGTGGTGGGGTGCCGCATGCAGTACCACGGCCGATTGTTATGGTGCCGCTTCCCGAATGGACGCGTATCCAATCCGGTGCCGGTGACGAGGTCACGCTCACGCTAACCGATGGCACGACGATGACGGGTGCGGAGTTTCTCGCGCAGCAATTCGGCGACGAGCTGGAAGTCGCAGCGTTTCACCCGACAGAGGGTGCGGTGAACCTGTATCGCACCCAGCGGTTTGCCAATAGTAAGCAGCGTGCGTTGGCATCGATGATGTCGCCGACGTGTCCGGTGCCGGATTGTCGACATGGAGCTGACAATTGCGACATGCACCATATCCACGCCTGGCGGCATGGCGGGGAGACCAACCTGGCCAACCTCGTGCCACTGTGTCGGTTCCATAACGGGCGCAACGACGATGACCCGCGTGAAAACCGCTACGGGCGAATACAGATCCGAGATGGGATACCGGTGTGGGTATCGCCGGGAGGGTCGGTCGTCGAGAAGCATCCGCCCGGAGCCATGCAACAACTCTTCACATAACGAAAAAGCCCGCCAAAAAGCGGGCCAATCGTCATGCCTACACACTACTTCGCAGACGGAACCTCCGGCGCGACACCAGTGCGCTCGTACTCCGCGAGAATATCGATACGACGCTGATGACGCTCCTCCTCACTCCACGGCTGGGAAACAAACGCATCAACAATCGCGAGCGCCTCTTCCTCGGTGTGCATGCGCCCGCCGATGCCGATGAGTTGCGCGTTGTTGTGCTCGCGGGCCAGTTTCGCGGTCTCTTCCGACCACGCCAACGCACAACGAGCACCCTTGACCTTATTCGCCGCAATCTGCTCACCATTGCCCGAACCACCAAGCACAATGCCCAGAGAACCCGGATCCGCAACAACAGCCTCCGCTGCGGCGATGCAAAACGCCGGGTAGTCATCCGCGGCGTCGTACTCGTGGGCGCCGCAGTCAGTCACCTCATGACCCTGCGCCTCAAGATGGGCCTTAATCTGATTCTTCTGCTCGAAACCGGCGTGATCTGCTCCAAGGTAAATACGCATAAGGCTTAGCGTACCTGCGGGGCTTCCGTACGGCTGCGCTTGAGCTCAAAGAAATACGGGAAACTTGCCACACCAACCGCATGGTCGAACAACTTCCCAGCATCCTCGCCCTCCGGCACACGCGTGATCACCGGGCCGAAAAACGCACTCTCGCCGAGTTTGACCACAGGCGTGCCGACGTCGTCGCCAACCTCTTTCATTGCCGACGCGTGAAAACCGCGCAGGGCCTCATCAACCTCGTCGTTATTCGCCACATCCGCGTACTCCGCGGGCAAACCGACCTCGGCAAGCGCCTCCGCAATAACACTGTCGTAGGCGCCGAAACCTTTCTTGTGATCCTGGCCGCCAGTGTGGATGATCGTGCCCATCGCCGTGTACAGCGCGTCGATCTTGTCCGGGGCATCCTGCTTCACTTTCGCGAACACACGCGCGGGACCCCAGTTCGCCTTCATCAACTCGGCATAGTCGGCAGGGATGTCACGGCCGTCGTTGAGCACGGAGAGCGACATCGGCACCCACTCGACCTCAACATCGCGGACTTTCTCCACTTCCTTCATCCAACGCGAAGTCAACCAGCAAAACGGGCAGGAAACATCAAACCAAAAAGTCACTTGCTCTTTCATGCCGCCCACAATAGCGCGTGTAGCCTGAGTCACATGAAGACTAATCTCACGCGTGAAGACGCGCAGTTGCGCGCAAAGCTCATTTCCAACGTTCGTTACGACATTCTGGTGGATATCACTGGCAAGGACACGTTCACGACGGTGTCGACAATCCAGTTCGATTCCGAGGCGGGAACGACGCACTTTGACCTGGTGGCGGAGTCGTTCGAGGCGACGCTTGATGGTGAGGCGACTGGCCAGGAGATCACGTTGTCGGCGGGTTCCCATGAGCTGCGGGTGACGTCGACGGAGCCGTACAACCGCACGGGCGAGGGTCTGCATAAGTTCACGGATCCGGTGGATGGCAAGGACTACCTGTACACGCAGTTTGAGCCGGCGATGGCGATGAAGGTGTTTGCCTCGTTTGATCAGCCGGATTTGAAGGCGACGTACAAGGTGGGTGTGAAGGCGCCGGAGCGTTACACGGTGATTCTGAATGAGGCGGTTTCACGCGAGGAAAACGGTGATGGCACCGCGACTTGGACCACGACGATTGATTACCCGCTGTCGACATACCTGGTTGCGATTTGCGCGGGTGAGTTTGAGAAGGTCACCGACACGTACGACGCGGGTGATGGCCGCACGATTGAGCTTGGTCTGTACGCGCGTGCCAGTTTGATTCCGCATATGGATTCGGAGCGTCTGTTCCGTCAGACGAAGGACGGCTTCGATTTCTATCACGCGAATTTCGGCCGCAAGTACCCGTTTGGCGACAAGTACGATCAGGTGTTTTGCCCGGAGTACAACATGGGCGCGATGGAGCACGTTGGTTGTGTGACGTACCGCGATGAGTACATTTTCACGTCTGAGCCGACGCCGTATCATCTGGAGCGTCGCAACGATACGATTCTGCATGAGATGGCGCATATGTGGTTCGGCGATCTTGTCACGATGGAGTGGTGGGACGATCTGTGGCTCAATGAGTCGTTTGCTACGTGGTCGGCGGCGACGGCGCAGGTGGGTATCGGTGAGTATCCGGAGGCGTGGACGACGTTTGCCACGGTGGAGAAGGCGTGGGCGTATTCGCAGGATCAGTTGCCGTCGACGCACCCGATTGCTGCGGATGCGCCGGATATTGAGACGGCGGAGCAGAATTTCGACGGCATTACGTACGCCAAGGGTGCGTCTGTGCTGAAGCAGTTGCAGGCGTATGTGGGTTATGAGGAGTTTTTCGCGGGTGTGCGTAAGCACTTCGATAATCATGCTTACTCCAATGCCACGTTCGATGATCTGCTCGGTGCGCTGGAGGAGGCTTCGGGTCGCGACTTGTCTAACTGGGCTGAGCAGTGGCTGCGTACTACCGGTGTGTCGCGTCTTTACCCGGAGATTTCGGACACGTTTACCGTGGTGCAGGAGTCGCCGGTGTTGCGCGATCACCGTGTTCGCGTGGGGCTTTATTCGCTTATCGACGGCACCGTGCAGCGCACCCACCAAGTCGAACTCGATATCACCGGCGAGCGCACTGAGATTCCTGAATTTTCAGGCGTGAAACACGATCTCGCCCTGGTGAACGACGACGACCTCACGTACTGCCTGATGGGCCTCGATGCGCAGCAGCAGCAGTTTGCCGTGGAGCACTTGGGCCAGATTGAGGATTCGTTGGCGAAGACGTTGGTGTGGTCTTCCCTGTGGGAGTCTGTGCGTGATGGTCGTCTGCCTGCTCGTCAGTATGTGGAGTTGGTGGCGCGCGAGGTTGGCCCGGATATGCAGGAGCGGATCGCCGCTCAGGCTACTGAGGCTGTGAAGCGCTACGTTGATCCGGCGTGGCGGCGCACCGGCTTCGATCTGCTGAACGAGGCGTTCCGTGGTCAGGAGCCGAAGGCGGTGTTCGACCGTGCGCTTGCCCGTCTGGAGCCGACTGAGGAGACGGTTGAGTACTTCAAGGATTTGCTGAAGACCTCCGAGAATCAGGAGGTTCGTTGGTTGGCGATCACGAACCTTCTCGCTGCTGGCGCCTTGCCGTTGGAGGCCGTTGACGAGGAGAAGGACGAGACGTCGGAGGGTGCGATTTCGCGGTTGAGGGCGAGGGCGGTCGTCGATAAGCGTTGGGCTTGGGACAAGCTCATTAACGACGACCTGACCAATCTCGAGGCCCGCTACCTCATGGACGGGCTCACCTTCACCGACGCTGGGCTCGAAGGGTTGACCGACGAGTACTTCCGCGCCGCGCCGGCCCTGTGGGACCGTTTGACCAACGAGATGGCGCAGCGCACCCTGGAGGGCATGTACCCGCGTTGGGACGTCACGCAAGAGGCTGTTGAGAAGGCAAACGCCCTGCTGAACAGCGACGTCCCCAATGGCCTGAAGCGTGTTATCGCCGAAGGCCAGGACCGCTCCGCACGCGCTGTGCGCAACCGCGCGGCCGACGCAGCAGCAAATTAAAGCTGCTTGAGGGCTTGTTCGAGGTCGGCGATCAGGTCGGCCTCGTCCTCAATGCCCACTGAAATTCGGACTAACTCCCCCGGCACCTCGAGCGCGGAGCCGGCGACGGACACGTGGGTCATGGTGGCGGGGTGCTCGAGCAGGCTTTCCACGCCGCCGAGGGATTCGGCGAGGCAGAACAGTTTCGTCGACTTGCAGAACGTCTTGGCCTGCTCGGTGGTTTGGAACAGTACGGAGACCATGCCGCCGAAGCGGGTCATCTGCTTTTTCGCCACCTCGTGGCCCGGGTGTGTTTCGAGTCCCGGGTAACACACGCGGGAAACTTGCGGTTGGGCGTCGAGGTATTTGGCCACGGCTTCGGCGTTGTCGCAGTGGCGGTCCATGCGCACGGCGAGGGTTTTCAGGCCGCGGCCGGTGAGGTAGGTGTCGAACGGGGATGGGTTGGCGCCGACCCAGCCGAAGAAGAAGCGGAGTTGTTCGTGGAAGCCGTCGACGCGGTCGTTGCGGCCGCAGACGATGCCGCCGACGACGTCGGAGTGGCCGCCGATGTATTTCGTCGTTGAGTGGAGGACGACGTCGGCGCCGAGTTCGAATGGTTTTTGCAGGTAGGGGGATGCGAAGGTGTTGTCGACGACCAGCGCTGCCTGCTTCTTCACTGCCGCGATTGCTTCGATGTCGACGACGTCCAGCATTGGGTTTGTCGGCGTTTCCACCCAGATGACCTTGGTGTTGTCTTGGACGGCGGCGGCGACCTCTGTGGGGTTGGTCATGTCGACGACGGTGTTTTCCACACCCCAGAGGGTGAAGACTTGTTGGATGAGGCGGTAGGTGCCACCGTAGGCGTCGTTAGATACGACGACATGGTCGCCGGGTTTGAGCAGGATGCGCAGGACGACGTCGATAGCTGCCATGCCGGATGAGTAGGCGACGGCGAAGTCGGCGTTTTCAAGCGCCGCAACAGCTTTTTCCAGGGCGGTGACGGTGGGGTTTCCCACGCGTGTGTATTCGTAGCCGCCGCGGAGTTCGGCGAGGCCGTCTTGGGCGAAGGTGGTGGAGGCGTAGATGGGGGTGTTGATTGGCCCGTAGAGGCTGTCGGGCTCGTAGCCTGCGTGGATGGCGTTGGTGGTGAATCCGTAGACAGTCATGTGCACAGACACTAGACCAAGCGGTACACCCCTCGGTCATTTTTATGCATCGCGCGTACACTCGTGCGGTGATGGATACTCAAGATGCTTCTGAAAAGGTTGACCAAGCTGTCGAGGGCGTGGCGTCGTGGTGGAACAATCCGCAAACGCATGAATTGTTCATTGAGCGCCCGGTGAAGATCGTGCTCATTTTGCTGGTTGCAATTGTGCTGAATTGGCTGGCGAATGGCATTATTCGGCGTGCGACGCGCCAGGGAATTAAACGCTCGAATGTGTTGAAGTATGAGGGGCGTGATGCGCAGCAGATTCGTGCGCAGGAGAAGCGTCGTCAGCAGCGGATGAAGACGCTGGCCAATGTGGGCCGGTCGGTGGCTGCGATTGTGATTTGGGCGTGGGCGGTGCTTGCGGTGCTGGATCAGTTGGGGGTCAATGTTGCGCCGCTGATTGCGTCGGCTGGTGTTGTCGGTGTGGCGATTGGTTTTGGTGCGCAGTCGTTGGTGAAGGATTTCTTCTCCGGTGTGGCGATTTTGATTGAGAACCAATTCGGGGTGGGTGACACGATTGAGGTCGGCGATGTTGTGGGTGATGTTGAGGAGATGACGCTTCGCATCACCACGCTTCGCGATATCGACGGCGCTCTGTGGTACATCCGCAATGGCGACATCGATCGGGTTGGCAATCACTCGGCCCGCTTCTCTACCGCGCGTGTGCAGGTGCCGGTGTCGTTGATGGTGGATCCGGATGAGGTGTCGCGTTTGATCGAAGAGACCGCTGTTGCGGGCTGCCAGGACAAGGAAGTCGCCGAGCTGGTGATGGGCACTCCGCGGATGTTGGGTCCGAGCGAAGTGACGCCGAATTACATGTCGTTCCGCGTGGAGGTGCAGACGATGCCTGGCATGCAGTGGACGGTTGCGCGTTATTTGAATCAGCGGATTTTGGCGGCGTTGCACCGCGAGGGTGTGGTGTTGACGCCGCGGGAGTCTGTGTTGGTGAAACAGCAGGAGGAAAACGTTGGAGATTAGCCCGAAGCAGGAGCAGACGCTTTTCGACGCCGTCGGCGGCGAACCATTCTTCACCCGCCTTGTCCGCGGGTTTTACGATCAGGTCAAGGAAGATGACCTCATCGGCCCGATGTACCCGGATCAGGATTGGGAAGGAGCGGAGAACCGCCTGCGTTGGTTCCTCGTCCAGTATTGGGGTGGCCCGCGCGAGTATCAGGCGCAGCGCGGCAACCCGATGTTGCGCAAGCGCCACTTCCCTTTCGCGATCGGTGAGCCGGAGGCGGATCGTTGGCTCGAGTTGATGGGCAAGTCGATGGAGCAGTTTGACGACGACGAGCTGCCCGAACCGTACCGCGCCCAGATGTGGAATCACATGCAGCGTGTGGCGTACATGATGATCAACCAGGGCCCGCGGGCCTATTAGTCCCAGCCCGGGCCGCCAGCGAAGCGCGGCCCGCTAGAACAGCAGGCCGAGTCCGGCGTTGCGGTAGACGGATCCGAAGGGGGCGTCTAGGCGGGTCCAGCGCCCGCAGCTGGATACGCGCAGGTGACGCGGGATCTCCGCGGGTGCTTCGAAGCCGGGGATGAGGCCGAGTGCGGTGCAGGCGAAGATCATCCGCATGGGGATCTCCACTGGGTCGTCGCTGTCGGCGTCTGCGGTGAGCACGATCCCGTCCAGCAAGGATTTCGGTGGGCCGGCTGGTCCGGAGAATTGGCGGGCGAGGTTGCGGCCTTCGTCGGCAAGTCTGCGGGCCACACCGACGGGGACTTGCTCACGCGCAACGAATCCGGTGGCAGGTGGCAGCGCCCCGGGCCAGGCGGTATCGCGCGCCGGCCCGACCTCCACCGAGCCGGACTGCAGCGCGGCAAGCAAGTCGCGGGCGCTGACGGTGCCGGTGTTGTGGGAGGTGGTGCCGGTGATTCGTCGAGAAGCAATGGCCTCGAAGGGCGTGGTCACGAACACGTCGAGCGCACCCCCGCCAACCTCCTGGAAGCGTGCGGAGGCCTGTGAATCTAAGCCGACGGCGCGGCCGACCAGAGTGGTCAGGCCGCGCGCGCCAGATTCGATGTCAAGGGTGATCACCTAGTTTTCGGCCGCCTTAGACAGGATGCCGATCTCCTTTTTGGTGATCTCGCGCGGCGAGGTCGTCGCAGTATCCACCGTGACCTGCACACACTCCACCACTGCGCAGGTTTTGCCCTGCGCGTCCTTGATTTCCTGGCGGGTGGTAAACGAGGTATTGCCTACGTTGACCACCTGCGTCTCCACGGTCACTTCAGTGGTGTTGGGCAGGATCGGACGGACGTAGTCCACCTCGAGCCGGCGTACGAACACCACGAACTCGTGGCCTTCGGAATAGAAGAACTTCTCCGCGAACGCCAGGCGCGCCTCCTGCGCCAACTCGACGTAGGCCGAGTTGGTCACGTGACCGTAGCGGTCAAAGTCGCTCCAACGCACCGGAATAGTGTGCACGTGGATTTCTGCCATGGGGTTTGCTCCTAACGGGTGAGCTTGCGGTGGGTGACGCGCGACGGCTTGGCGGCTTCCTCACCGAGGCGTTCGACCTTGTTCTTCTCGTAGTCGCCGAAGTTACCTTCGAACCAGAACCACTTGCCTTCTTCGACGTTGCCTTCCCACGCGAGGATGTGGGTACAGGTGCGGTCGAGGAACCAACGGTCGTGCGAGATGACCACGGCGCAGCCCGGGAAGGCCTGCAGTGCGTTTTCGAGGGAGCCGAGGGTTTCCACGTCAAGGTCGTTGGTGGGCTCATCGAGCAGGATCAGGTTGCCGCCCTGCTTGAGCGTCAGCGCCAGGTTGAGGCGGTTGCGCTCGCCGCCGGAGAGGACCTTGGACGGCTTCTGCTGGTCAGCACCCTTGAAGCCGAAGGCGGACAGGTAGGCGCGCGACGGCATTTCGTTCTGGCCGACGTGGATGTAGTCCAGGCCGTCGGAGACAACTTCCCACACGGTTTCTTCGGGGTCGATGTTTTCGCGGTTCTGGTCCACGTAGGAGATCTGGACGGTCTCGCCGACGGTCACGTTGCCGGAGTCCGGCTCTTCCAGACCAACGATGGTCTTGAACAGGGTGGACTTACCCACACCGTTGGGGCCGATGACGCCGACGATGCCGTTGCGCGGCAGGGTGAACGACAGGTCCTTGATCAGGACGCGTCCGTCGAAGCCCTTGTTCAGGTTTTCCACTTCGACGACCTTGCTGCCGAGGCGCGGCGGGGTCGGGATCTGGATTTCTTCGAAGTCGAGCTTGCGGTACTTCTCCGCCTCGGCTGCCATCTCTTCGTAGCGCTCCAGACGTGCCTTGTTCTTGGCTTGGCGTGCCTTCGGCGAGGAACGGACCCACTCGAGTTCCTTCTTCAGGCGCTTCTGCAGCTTCTGGTCCTTCTTGCCGGCAACTTCGAGGCGCTCGGCCTTCTTCTCCAGGTAGGTGGAGTAGTTGCCTTCGTACGGGTAGAGCTGGCCGCGGTCGACCTCGCAGATCCATTCTGCGACGTTGTCCAGGAAGTAGCGGTCGTGGGTAATTGCGAGCACGGCACCCGGGTAGGTCTGCAGGTGGCGCTCCAACCAGAGGACGGATTCGGCGTCGAGGTGGTTGGTGGGCTCGTCGAGAAGCAGGAGGTCCGGCTCGCTCAGCAGCAGTTTCGCCAGTGCTACTCGACGACGCTCACCACCCGACAGGTTGGTCACCGGCGCATCAGACGGCGGGCAGCGCAGAGCCTCCATGGCCTGCTCGATCTTGGAGTCGATCTCCCACGCATCGGCTGCGTCGAGTTCTTCTTGCAGCTTGCCCATTTCTTCCATGAGCTCGTCGGAGTAGTTGGTCGCCATTTCCTCGGCGATTTCCTCGAAGCGCTGCTTCTTTTCAAACAGCTCGCCGAGGCCTTCTTCGACGTTGCCGCGGACGGTTTTTTCTTCGTTGAGCGGCGGCTCCTGCAACAGGATGCCAACGGTGGCTCCTGGCTGCAGGAAGGCTTCGCCGTTGTTTGGCTGGTCGATGCCCGCCATGATCTTCAGCAGCGACGATTTACCGGCGCCGTTCGGACCCACAACGCCGATCTTGGCGCCTGGGTAGAAGGCCATGGTGACGTTGTCCAGGATGACTTTTTCGCCAATGGCCCTGCGGACGTTTTTCATCGTGTAGATGAACTCAGCCACTACGTTTCCCCTTTTGTTGGTGAATGCGGACGTTAAATACCGCAATCAGGGTACATCACGTGGCTGAGTACGACGCCCTCCTAGAACGGTGCCTTGGCAGCACGGAGGTCTTCGGCGCTGTAGCGGGCCTCGTCGGTGCCCTCGAGGGCTCCGTCGAGGGCTCCGTCGAGAGCATTGTCTCCCCCATCGGCTTCGGCGGCCACCGGCTCGGTCGGGTCGACCGGGTCGGCAAAGCTGGGTGGTTGGCCGGTGAGCCGCTCGAACACGGCCTCGGCATCCATAACAGGTACCGCGTCGTGTCCGTCGAGGCTGTGTCCGGAGTTGGAGGTGCGCGCCGAGTTGAGCTGGTAGTGGTTCATGTCAAAGGCCACGTTGCGGGCCTTGAGCATGATTTTCGAGCGGGTGACGGCGTTGTTGCCTTCGCCTTCTTGCCAGAAGTCGGTGACCAGCGAGCCGTCGACGATGACGGGGAATCCCTTCTTCAGCGACGCTCCACAGTTCACGGCGAGTTGCCCCCAGCATTCGACGTCGATGAACAGCGGGTCGACGTCTTCCCAGACCTCTTTGCCGTTGTCGTCGGTGACGCGCCTTCTTTTCGACGACGCCAGCCTCATCTTGGTTACCGTCGCCCCACTCGCGAACAACACAAGTTTCGGATCGTCGGTCAGGTTGCCAATTAGGCGGATGGTGTTTTGGCTCATGGAAGAGCCCCCCTTTCCATAGTGCGGATGATGGTGTGCGGGGTGTCGTCGTCAAGCAACGCCCTGCACACTTCGAGGTTCGCACGATTTGTAAAGCCGGTAAAGGGGGAAGCCGTTTCTGTGGATAACTTTGAAACCAGATTCCACAATCCGCTGCTAGGAGCGATTTCCGTACTGAGCGAGCATCTCGTTGTAGCGGCGCCATTCTTCGTCATCGGTCTCTTCCGCGCGGCGATCGGCCTCTTCCGTTTCGGCGCGGTCTTCGCGCAGCCACTGCATGAACAACTCACCGAAGACGATCAGCAGCGGGAAGGAGCCAGACGCCCAGGCGATACCGCCGCCCTCCTTCTGAATCTGCGCCAGGTCAGGGTTCCACGGCAGTTCGAGGTTGTTGTAGAAGTCCTCGCCCATAACCACGCCGAGCTGCATGAGGTACACGCCCATGAACAGGTGGAACGGCATGGACACCCACAGCCAGGCCAGGCGAGTTTTCGCGGTGGCGCGGCCTTCAATATGGTCGGGCCCGATCAGTTCCCAGAAGTAGAAGTAGCCAGACACCATAAAGACGGCGTTCATGATGACGTGGCCGGCGTGCTCGGAAATCATCAGCTCGTAGAGCGGGATGAACACATACATGGCGTAGAAAAACACCAGGAACTGGATGGTGGACACCGGCGGGAACGTGACCACACGCAGGAACTTCGAGCGCTGGAAGCTCTCCACCCACATGCGCGGGTTGAACTCGCCTGCCGGGTACGCCTTGCCGATCAGCGTCAGCGGTGCGCCCAGCACCAGGAACACTGGCACGCCCATGGACAGAATCATGTGGACGGACATGTGCACCGAATACGACGCCGGCATGTGCATGCCCAACCCAGAGCTCAGCGTGACGACGACCGTCACACACCCAAGCAACCACCACACCGTCCGTGACGTCTTCCACCCGTCCACGCGGCGCACCAGGCGCAGGTAGTAGACGGCCAGAAGAATCGCAATGACGCTAAACAGCAGCTCGGGGCGCCACAGAGTGATCCAGTTGGTCCAGGAGATCTGTTCAGAAAGGTTGTACCCCATCTTCACCTGCATGCGGGTGAGGTTCGGGTCGAGCGGCGGCGGGGGCGGCGTGCGGCCAAGGGTGACCGCAAGGCCGGAGACCGCAGCCATGATCAGGACTTCCACCGCTCCGAGGCGGGCAAACGCCTTCGGCTGGCTGTCCAACAGCGGGATGGTGCGCTCGCGGTGGGCGTAACCAATGATGCCGAGCAGCACAATCGCTACCGTCTTCACGATCAGCACGATGCCGTAGCTATACTCCGTCAACTCACTAATACGCACGCGCACCAGCGCGTTAATCACACCGGAAAGCGCCATAGCCAGGATGGAAAACAGGGCGACCATGGAGTAGCGGCGGGTGGCTTCGGTGAGGTGAGGGCCTCGTCGTAAAGCATGCGCCACAAGCGCCATAAGACCGCCAACCCACAGCAACATGGCCACGAGGTGCCAAATGAGCGAGTTGGTGCCAAAGTCGTGGGAGCCGCCCGTCGCCGAGTGGCCGGTCAGACCGATCGGCATGACCACCACAATCGCGCCGATAAAAAGCGCAACCTGCGACCACCAACTCGTCGCAACGTAGCCGCCGACGGCCACCACCGCCGCGAACGCAGCGACGATCAACCACACGCGAGCCTCTTTCACCTGCTCCAAGGCCTGCGTCCAGGCGGCCGCCTCAAACATGACAGTCTTCATCGGCTGGCCCGACACATCCGACAGCACCAGCGGAATCATCAACAACCCAATCAGCACGATGCCCGCACTCGCGTGCGCACCAGTACGCGAAGCGATGTGCCCGTCCACCGTCAACTGCGCACCGTTGAGATCCTCCCCCTGCATGCGCGGCGGGATGAAGAATGACGACAGCATGAACGACCCCACCGCCAACGCCATAAGAATCCACGCCACACCGCGCAGCGCCGGCAAACCGAACGTGGTGGTCACGCCAGGGTCCGGAATACCGAGCGCCGCCAGCGACCCACCAGAGAACGACTGCGCCACCGCACCCGCGACCACCGCCGCCGCAGCGAGCGCGGCAAGATAGAGCGGCCAAGCGGAAACAACAGCAGGCTTTCGGGCAGTCTCAGTCATGCTGCATACCCTACTTTCGCCCGCGAAACGGCCATAACTACAATCATTCGCACTGCCCCCATAGCTCAGTGGATTAGAGCATCCGGTTTCTACCCGGCTGGTCGCGGGTTCGAATCCTGCTGGGGGCGCTTTTGTCATGAGTCGCGTCATGCTTGACGGATGAGTC
>NZ_KV821365.1:0-58583 GCF_001815635.1 Corynebacterium sp. HMSC075D04 | reverse complement strand
GAGTAGGTTACCGCCGACCCAACAACTTCACACATGAGGCACCCGCTTCCACCACCGGTGGAGGCGGGTGCGTTCGTTTGTTCGCAGACCTCACCCGGTCGACGCGGTAACACAGCATGCCCCCGGGTGGTTGTTGTGGGTAGCGCACGATATGGCGCCCGGCCCAGTATCAGACCCTGATCCAGCGGACCTCCTCACCCTGGACGTCGTGGAGGACAGCTCCAGCTTTGACGGCTTTACCGTGATCGCGACGGCGGCAATCCCGCGTTAACGGGGATGGGATGTCGACGACACAGTGGCTGTGGCAGGGCCCTCGGGCGAGGCAGTTGAGGCCACCCTCGGCGGGCTATTGCAGAGTTCCAACATCCTGCAGTCGTTCGTAGTGTCGGACGAGGCGGCTGCGGCCACAGGCTTTCGGGGCTAGGGCCGTGTCTTCATGATCGGGGTGAACAACGACGGCACAGTTGACTAAGCGCAGCTGCGGGCGAACCTCGAAGATGCGGTCCGCCTGGATATTGTCGTCCAAGTCCGCTCGACCGAGGACATGACCAGGGAAGTTGCTGCCCTGATCGCTCAGATGCCGTTTATCCTCTACGCGCTGCTCTCCTTGGCAGTGGTCATCGCCGTCCCACACAGTCAGTGGAACCTACTGACGATGGCCGCCCCTGCATTTTCCAGGGCCCACCATCAGCAAGCGTTACACCACACTAAGGGACGCAACCCGGATCTGTGCCCATTGTTCCAAAGAAATCACCCATCCAATCTTTTTCGGATGGGCTACTTTTCGAGGAGCGTTTTGGGCTACTTTTCAAAGAGCGCTGACAGGCAGGAACATCGTCGGAGGAAATTGAAGCGGCACTGAAGGGTGGCAGCATACCCACTTCACTTCCAACAATCCGAGAAGAAGAGACCCCCACGCCAAGTGACGCCACGACCGATAGTTACCCGGATCCCATTCAGGCAACACAGGGAACCGAGGTTCCGGAATAAGATCGAACGAAACGAATGTCGTGGACACCCCTAAAGGAACTTAGAGAGAAACATGATCTATGTGGTTTTTGGTGCAGTGGTCGCGCTATTCATCTCCTTATGCATCATGGCAATCGGGTACCTAGTCCACCTTTCAGCTAAGCGGAAGGTGCTTTCTCCATACCGTTTCTTAGTCGTAATGGTTTTACTAGCACCCGTTTTTCTGATTTACGACATACGTAGCGATGAGATGTGTAGCGGCCTTTTCAATTATGCGGTCAGCGGTTACTTAATTACCGCAGTCATCATTAGTTCTCTGTGGCGCAGTATTGCGGATGGCCTCAGCGAAGCGCGAGAGTAGGAGCGGTCGCTAGGAGAGGGTGTTTATCCAGAGTTTCCCGCGAGGTATTTATACAAGGTGGTCCGCCCGATCCTCAGTCGGCGGGGCACTTCAAAGTCCACCCCGGATGCTGTCATCGCCGAGTCGATACTGAATCGGCTTGTCGTTGGCGCTGAGATCATCACACTGCAAGGACCGAACATGCGCCTCGAAGCCAATACGCAGTAGCGGCTCATAGTCAACGCCCGGGTGTTACCCGATACTCACCCGAGCGTTACTGGATACTCACCACAGTGTTACTAAATCCATGGTCCTAACACAATGTGGAGCGGAGAAGCGCGCCACCAAATTACCGACCGCCCATTGGTTGGTGTCGACCAACTTGTCCGCAATGCAGAGCAACAATGGCTGCTACTAGGTCATCGGCAACGGAATCGTTGGTCTGTACCCACTAGTCCGCAATGCGGAGTCAGTAACCGAACGGGCTTCACTATGCCGCTGCATAGTTGGTGCTTACCCATTAGTCCGCAATGCGGAGTGAGAAAGTCCGCAACTTGGTTGACGACAGCAGATTCGTTGGGGTTCACCCACTAGTCCGCAATGTAGAGTCAAGACTCGAACCTGCCGTAGACCCCAGCCTCGCAGTTGGCGAACCGCCATCAATGCAAAATGACGCCTGATCGGCTGCAGGTTCTTACACTCCACCCAGGTCGGCGAAAGGTGTGATGTGCGGTTTTACTCTCCCGGTTCGTTTAGAGACCTAGCCGCAGCGGTTGAGGAGCCACAAACGGTGAAGTTGCTTGCTGGTGTGGTGGTCGTCGTAGAGAAATTGCACGAAATCAGCGATGTGGGGCCTGGGCCGTATAGTCGGCAAAGGAATGAAATGCCGCAGGGAGGATCACGTGAGCGTCGCAGCAGCACGAGCAGTCAACTTGAGAAAGTCCTACGGGCAGGGCGACACGGAAGTTGTTGCGCTCGATGGGGTGGACGTTGAGTTCCGGCAGGGGGAGTTCACCGCGATCATGGGCCCGTCGGGATCGGGCAAGTCGACGCTGATGCACGTGATGGCTGGGCTAGATTCGGCGACGTCGGGCGAGGTGTTTGTCGGCGGGACGGAGTTGTCGCAGTTGAACGATAAGGAACTGACGGCGCTGCGGCGTGACCGGTTGGGCTTCATTTTTCAGTCGTTTAACTTGGTGCCCACGCTGACAGCGGCCGAGAACATTCAACTGCCAACAAATATTGCTGGTCGATCGGTGGACCGGGAGTGGTTTGATGAGATCACCGAACGCCTTGGTTTATCGAAGCGACTGAGCCATAGGCCTGCGGAGTTGTCGGGTGGTCAGCAGCAGCGTGTGGCGTGTGCCCGTGCGTTGGTGTCGCGGCCGGAGATCATTTTTGGTGACGAGCCGACGGGCAACCTGGACTCTAACTCGTCGCGTGAGGTGCTGAGCATTTTGCGGACGGCGGTGGATCAGTATGACCAGACGGTGGTGATTGTGACGCATGACGCGAGGGCGGCGTCGTATGCGGATCGTGTGGTGTTTTTGCGGGACGGGAACATCGTTAATGAACTGCGCAACCCGGATATGGATGCCATTTTGGGTGTCATGGCGACGATGGAGGACTAGGGGCCAGTGAACTCCACGATGAATAAGGTGTCGCTGCGTAACCTTGCGGCGCACAAACTGCGGCTCGCGCTGACGGTGTTGGCGGTGGTGCTTGGCACGTCGTTCCTGTCTGGTGCGCTGATGTTCACCAACATGCTGTCGTCGACGTTCGACTCTGCCGTAGACACTGTGCTTGACGACGTCGATGCGGTGGTGCGCCCAGCCGAGGGCGAAAGTGCCTTAGACAAGGAGACAGTCGACGGCATTCGGGCGAATGGGGACGTTGATCGTGTGAACCTGATGGCTGATGAGTCGGTTGTTATCGCGACTGACAATGAGGTGGCGGTGCAGACGCGTCTCGGGTCCTCGCGGCTGGGCGTGTATTACGAGCCGCAGGACACGGTTGGCCGAACGGTCGAGGTGGTCGAAGGTCACGCACCGAAAGAGATCGGCGATGCGGTGATCAACGCCAATGGCGCGCATGAGTATGGCCTGCATGTTGGGCAAGAGTTGATCGTTGTGGACCGTGATGGTCGGAATACGGTGCGCATTACTGGGCTTATCGACGACCCCCTGGTGCAGGCCACCTCTTTACGCCTCGGGGTAACCGAAGAGACTTACTTGGACTATTACTCCTATGACGAGCGTTTCCCGGCGATCACTGTCGGGGCGAAGGAAGGCGTGGGGGCCGCGGAGGTTGTGGACAACCTGCGCAGCGAGTTTCCTGGACTGAAGATAGAGGCGGGGGAGAAGGTTGCGCAGGAAACGACGGAGCAGATTCGGGACGCTCTGAGCTTTGTTACGTACTTCTTGGTTGCGTTTGGTCTGGTTGGCCTGTTGGTGGGCACGTTCTTGATTGCGAATACGTTCTCCATGATCGTTGCGCAGCGTACGAAGGAGTTTGCGTTGCTGCGGGCGTTGGGGGCGTCGCGCGGGCAGATCACGCGGTCTGTGGCGCTGGAAGCGGCTTTGGTCGGGTTGTTGGGCTCGGTGCTTGGCGTGGTGGCTGGTGCCGGGCTGGTGTTGGTGATTCGTGCGGGGATGAACACGTTCGGCATGCCCCTTCCGCAATCGGGGATTGGGTTGTCGGTTGATGCGGTGGTGGTGCCACTGGTCGTCGGCACGGTGGTGACGGTGCTTTCGGCGCTGGCGCCGGCGCGGAAGGCAGGCAAGGTCCGGCCGGTGGAGGCGATGCGGGCGAGCGAGGCTGCGACGCCGCAGCCATTGATGTGGCGCACCATAGCTGGCGCAGTATTAGTCGTTGTGGCGGTTGTTGCGGCGGGTTACGCAATGGCGTGGGATGACGGTGCGACGCGCCACCGGGCGATCCTGGTTGGTGTGGCTGCGTTGAGCGTGATTAGTGGTCTGTTCCTTGCGGGACCTGCGTTGAGTCTGCCGGTTGTGCCTCCGTTGGGGCGTGTCATCGGGGCACCGTTCGGGGAGGTGGGCAGGCTCGCGTCGACGAATACGCGGCGTAACCCGCGCCGGACTGCAACAACGGCGTTCGCGCTGATGTTGGGCATTTCGTTGGTGACCATGATTGGCATGCTTGGCGCGTCGATGAAGCAGTCGGTGGATGACGTGGCCGCAAGCGAGGTCAATGCGGACTATGTGCTGATGGGCCCGGAGATGGGGTCGTTCCCGGTGCCGGGGGATTTGCCGGACAGGCTCGCTGAGGTGGACGGTGTGGGCAATATCGCGTCGTACACTCAGGCACCGATCACGGTCGACGGAGAGTTTGGCCACCAGTTCGGGCCGGTCGGGATGACGGATGTGCTGCGCGGTGACCCGTCGGATCTTATCGACCTCAACGTGGTCGACGGCGACGTATCGCTGACTGGTGACTCGCTGATCGCACCGGAGCACATCGCCCAGGAGCGTGGCTGGAAGGTCGGCGACACAGTCGAGGTCGCGGCGCCGACTGCCCCCGGGAAGACGGTCGACGTGACGGTTGCCGGCCTGTTTAGTGGGTCGAATGTGTTGCAGATGTTTGTGGTGTCGGATTCGGCGGCGGCGAAGGTGTCGTCGATAAGCAATACGCGCTTGTTGATGGTGGGCGTTGACAGCGACGGCTCCACTGATCTGGAGACGCTGCGCGCGCGGCTGGAAGATGAGGTGCGCGGCGACATTGTGGTGCAGGTGCGCTCCGCGGAGGAGATGAGTGGCGAGGTCACTGCATTGATCGATCAGATGCTGTTCATCCTGTACGCGCTGCTGTCGCTGGCTGTGGTGGTGGCGGTGCTTGGCATTGTGAATACGCTGACGCTGTCCGTGATTGAGCGCAGGCAGGAGATTGGTATGTTGCGCGCGGTGGGCTCGCAACGCAGGCAGATCCGCACGATGATCCTGCTGGAGTCGGTGCAGATGACGGTCTACGGCGCGGTGCTGGGCGTGCTGCTGGGGCTTGGGCTTGGCTGGGCGTTCCTGACGGTGCTTGAGAGCCAAGGCTTGACGACGATTGCCGTACCCACCGGGCTCATCGCCACCGTCCTGGCTGCCTCGGTAGTAGTGGGGCTGCTCGCCGCAGTGTGGCCGGGCCAGCGCGCTGCGAAGACACCGCCACTGGATGCGATTGCGGAGTAGGGCTTAGCGGGTGGCGAACGACGCCACCTGCGCACCGATTCCGGCCGCGAGCACCGCGAACGCCGCGGTGCTTATCCCGTACTCGGCGGCGAGGCGGAACTTGCCGTCTTTAATCAACGCCCCGAGTTGGCGGGCCAACAGTGACAGTGTTGAAAGTGCGCCGGCAAACCCAACACCAACGGCGGTTTGCCACATGGAAGGCAGGAAGATTGCCACGCCGATGATGCCGGAGGCGGCGATGTTGGCAATGAAGGTTGCCATCAACAGGTTGTGCACGACGGCCATGATCGCCCAACGCACAAACCCGCCGAGCATGCCGCCGAAAAAGACACCGAGGACGGCGCCGAGCATCCACGTTGCATCAGACATGGTGCTTCACCCGTGACGCATCTCCGGCCATCCACGCCAATGTGGCAGAGACAAGCCCGAGCGTGATGATGAACGCCGCCCACAGCACCGACGAGTGGGATGAGGCCAATGCCACTGCGGAAAGGGTGCTGAACCCGCCGAGGAAACCCACGCCCCAAAACGGCCCCGGCGCGAAGTAGCCCATGGCGTAGCAGGCGGTGAGGTTCACTGCGAAGGTGACGGCTAGGGCGAGCGCTTCCGGGGTGGCGGGGTTGACCCAAATGAGCAAAATGAAGCGTGCAAGCGCCCCGCAGCCAGCACCGAGGGCAACGATGAGGCCGGTTTTCAGGGATGTTATCTGCACGTCTGTCCAGTGTAACCGTTAAGCGCCAAAGGCTCGAAGGCCCCAGCGCAGACCGAACCAGGCAGCCAGGATGCCGATCACGGCGGTAGACAGGCCGTAGCGCAGGGCCTCGCTGTGCTTTTTCGCCTTGATGAGCTCGCCGAGTTCTTTGGCAAAGGTGGACCAGGTAGACAGCGCGCCGGCGAACCCGACGCCGAGGGCTAACTGCCAGGCCACCGGGGTGGTGACGGCGAAGCCTGCGACGGTAGAGCCGACGACGTTGGCGGCGAAGGTGGCGGCGTGGGCGTTGTGGATGATGCGGGACAGTGCGTAGCGGGCGGCACCGCCGAAGAAGGCGCCGGCGAAGACGGCGGCGAGGGTCAGGGCGAGGCTGAGCGCGGCGATGTTAAGCATTGCGGCGGCTCCTGAGTGCGTCGCCTGCGAACCACGCGCCGATGGCGGTGGCGTAGCTCAGCGCAATGATGCCGAGCGCTTCGATCGCCTGTGATTGCATCGCCGCGACCGAGATTGCGGAGTAGGTGGTTAAGCCACCGAGGAAGCCCGTGCCCCACAGGGGGCCGGGCTTGAACAGGCCCATGGCGAAGCAGCCGGCGATGTTCACAGCGAAGGTCAGCGCCAGCGCGGCGGTGGAGCCTGGGGCGGCCCCGAGGATGACGAGGTGTCTGACCACTGCCCCCAACGCCGCGCCGAGGGCGACGGTGAAGGTGGTGGAGAGGGTGTCGTCGATACGCATGGGCGCGAGCCTAGTGCCAATCCATCTTCTGGCGCTCAACGAACGCCGCGACCTCCTCCGGCGACTTCTTCAGGTGCGGATCCCACGCGAGGTACTCGCGGGTCTCGCGCACCACAATGCCGGACAGCAGGAGCAGGCCGATGAGGTTCGGGATGGCCATGAGCCCGTTGGACAGGTCGGAGAAGGTCCACGCCAACTCCAGGGAGGCAACCGCGCCGACAAAGGACAGGGCGGTGAAGAACATGCGGTAGGGGATCGACGCCCACTCGCCGAACAGGGCAACGATGGCACGCTCGCCGTAGTAGGACCAGCCCAAGATGGTGGAGAATGCGAAGAAGATCAGGGCGACGGACACGATGAGGCTGCCCCACTCGCCGGGAAGCGCCTGGCCGAAGGCGGAGGCGGTCATGATGGCGGCTTGTTCGCGGCCCATGTCCCAGGTGCCGGCGGTGACGATGACCAGGCCGGTGATGGTGACGACGATGATGGTGTCGATAAACGTCTGCGTCATGGAGACGAGTGCTTGGCGCGCCGGGTGCTGCGTCTTGGCTGCCGCGGCGGCGATGGCGGCGGAACCCATGCCGGACTCGTTGGAGAAAATACCGCGCGCAACACCGAACTGGATGGCCAGCATGATGCCGGAGCCGACGAAGCCACCGGTGGCTGCGGTGCCGGTGAACGCGTCGGTGAAGATGGTGGCAATTGCGGCCGGCACGCGGTCCGCCATGAGCACCAGTGCGGTGATGCCACCGCCGACGTAGATAACAATCATCAGCGGGACGAACGCGGCGGTGATCTTGCCGATGCCTTCGATGCCACCCAGGACTGCTGCACCCACGGCGAAGAAGATGATCACGCCGGCGACGTTGGCGCTGATGCCAAACGCGTCGTGCATGCCGGCGGCGATGGAGTTGCCCTGCGCGAGGTTGCCAATGCCGAAGGACGCGAAGATGGTGAACAGGGTAAACGCGGCGGCGAGGAATTTGCCGAAGCCGCCGCCGACACCAGTCTTCAGGTACTCGTGCGGGCCGCCCTGCTGCTTGCCCTTCTTGTCGGTGGTGCGGAAGCGCACACCCAGGTAGGCCTCGGAGTACTTCGACGCCATGCCGACGATGCCGGTGAGCCAGATCCAAAACAGTGCACCAGGGCCACCGATGGAGATTGCGGTGGCCACACCGACGATGTTGCCGGTGCCCACCGTCGCCGCCAGCGCGGTGGTCAGTGCCTGGTAGTTGGAGATGTCGCCCGCGCCCTCTTCAGCCTTATCGACGAACGCATGACGCGTCGCCCGACCCAGCGTGCGGAACTGGATACCGCGCAGCCGGACAGTGAGGAACAAACCAGTGCCCAGCAGCAGCGGAATGAGGACGAAAGGCCCCCAAACTATGGACGAGATAGTGCTCAAAATGTCGTTGAGGGTGGAAGCCATGCGGAAGAGTAAAGCATACGCATAGCAGAATAATATAAAACTGGCAGAGTTTAGATTCACGGACGATGATGGAGCTGTCCATACACACCCTCAGCCCGCAACAAAAGGAGCCCCCATGGCACACGAGCGCGCCGGCCAACCCGCCCGCGACGAGGACCTCATCGACATTGCCGAGCTGGTCACCGCCTACTACACCCGCGATATCGACCCCGACAATGTGGACCAGCAAGTGGTGTTCGGCACCTCGGGTCACCGCGGGTCGTCGTTAGATAATGCATTCAACGAAGCGCATATCTTGGCGACGACGCAGGCGATCGTCGATTACCGCCGCGGCGAAGGCATCACCGGTCCGGTCTACATCGGCCGTGACCCCCACGCCCTGTCGGAGCCGGCGATGGTTTCCGCGCTCGAGGTGCTCATTGCCAACGAGGTACCAGTGCGTGTCGACGCCGCCGGGCGCTACACCCCAACCCCAGCCGTCTCTCACGCGATTTTGACCCACCCCGGCGGAAGCGCCGACGGCATCGTGGTTACCCCATCGCACAACCCACCGCGCGACGGCGGCTTTAAATACAACCCGCCAAGCGGCGGACCCGCACCGGCGGAAGCTACGGACTGGATTGCGCGCCGGGCCAACGAATACATTGCCGCAGGCCTGAGGGGCGTGAAGCGGGTATCGGTCAGTGGCGTGCTGGACGAGCGTGCGGAGAAGTTCGGCTACCTCGATCACTACGTCTCCGACCTGGACAGCGTGGTGGATATGGACGCCATCAAGGCATCTGGCCTGCACGTCGGCGCAGACCCGATGGGTGGGGCGAGCGTGGACTACTGGGGAGCGATCGGGGAGCGCTACGGGCTGAACCTCGTGGTGGTCAACCCACGCGTGGACGCCACCTGGCGGTTCATGACCCTGGACACCGACGGCAAGATCCGCATGGACTGCTCCAGTGCAGACTCCATGGCATCGCTCGTGCATAACCGCGACAAGTACGACCTGGCCACCGGCAACGACGCCGACGCGGACCGCCACGGCATTGTCACCCCGGACGCCGGGCTGATGAACCCGAATCACTACCTCGCCGTGGCCATCGAGTACCTGTTTAGTCACCGCGACGGCTGGGCGAAGGACACGGCGGTGGGCAAGACCTTGGTGTCCTCGTCGATGATCGACCGCGTTGTCGCATCGCTCGGGCGTGACCTCGTCGAGGTCCCGGTTGGATTCAAGTGGTTCGTGCCAGGACTCGTCAGCGGCACCATCGGCTTCGGTGGCGAAGAATCCGCCGGTGCGTCCTTCCTGCGCAAAAACGGCAAGGTCTGGTCCACCGACAAGGACGGCCTGATCATGGACCTGCTCGCCGCCGAAATCACTGCGGTAACAGGCAAAACTCCGTCGCAGCGCTACGCCGAGCTCGAAGCGCAGTACGGCTCGCCTGCATATGCGCGTATCGACGCCCCCGCAAACCGCGAAGAAAAAGCCACCCTGAAGGCCCTTTCGCCCGACCAAGTGCAGGCGAGTGAACTGGCGGGTGAGGTTATCTCTGCAAAGCTAACGGAGGCCCCAGGAAACGGCGCGGCCATCGGCGGACTGAAGGTGACCACCGAAAACGCCTGGTTTGCCGCGCGCCCCTCCGGCACCGAAGACAAGTACAAGATCTACGCCGAATCGTTCCTCGGCGCGGAGCACGTGGCGCAGGTGCAGGAAGAAGCCAAAGCGCTCGTGTCACAGGTCTTGGGCAAATAGGGGAGTAGAATCAGCCGAGTGAGCACAACGACAGCCGCGCCTGCAACGCGCGACACAAAAACACTGGTCCTGGACGTGTTGTCCGCGTTAGCGCGGTTCTACATGGCCTACATTTGGATCTCTGCTGGGTGGGCAAAAATTGGTGTCCACCTGGATACCGCCAAAACCATCGAGGCCTACGAAATCTTCACCCCAGCCTGGTCCGACTTGCTGGCCCATATCATCGGGCCGCTCGAGCTCGCAGGTGGTTTGTTGCTGCTGCTGGGCATCAACCTGCGCTGGTCGGGCAAGGTGTCCATCTACGTGCTCGTGCTGTTCATCATCGGCATGCTGTCCGCTTGGCAGCGGGGACTCGTTATCGACTGTGGTTGTTTCGACCCGTCCGCAGCCGGCGAAGGGGAGACGAATCTGCTCGCTACGGTGTTCCGCGATGTCATCTACATCGCCATCACAGGCTTCATGATGTGGCGCCCGTTTAAGAAGTTTGCAATTTACCCCTAAACTTGACCGTTGTACGCAGTACCCGTCCACCGCGCCGTGATCGCGGCGCCAACAACAGGAGACACGTGTGACCACACGCAAAGTGCAAAACCCGAACCAGAGCGGTAGCAAGGCCTTCATCTGGGCCGTCGTCGCTGTTATCGCGATTGCCCTGCTCGTCATCGGCATCATTGTCTACAACGGCAAGGCAAACCGCAGCGCTGCAAAGCAGGCGGAGATGATCGACGTCACCGGTATCAACGTCGAGTGGAACCAAGAAGAGGACATCATCCACATCACCGGCGAAAACAAGGATGCCAACAAGGCTGAACTTTTCGAAGACTTCTCCTGCTCCCACTGTGCAGACCTGCACGTTGCTACCGATGAGCAGATGCTGGAGAAGGTCCGCGCGGGTGAAATCAACGTGGACCTGCGCCCGATGACCGCACTCGATGGCGGCATGACGGGCCACTCCACCAAGGCACTGGCTGCCGAGCTGGCGCTGCTGGCCCACGGCGATTTCTCTTCCGCGTTCACCTTGCGCAACTTCCTGTTTGAGAACCAGCAGTCGGCGTACAACAAGTACGACGAGAACGGCTTCGCAGATCTGGCCGCAGACTACGGTGCAAGCGATGAGGCTGTGAAGGATATTCGCGACGGCAAGTTCATCGACACCGCGAAGCGTCTTGGCGACGACAACCGCAAGTACCAGGAAGACAAGACCGGTGAGGCATGGACCCCGCGCGTGCTTGTCGATGGCGAGGATGTGGAAAAGCTCGTCGATATTGAGGAACTCCGAGAGATCACGGGCAACCCGAACCTCGACGAGAAGGAGGACTCTCCGCGTGACTTCTGGCCGGAGGTCCTGGCCAGCCGCTAAACACAAAGACCAATATCGGCTTTTAGCCCCAAGCGGCCTGCATTTGCCCAGGTCGCATCCTGAAGCGGTGGCTAAAAGCCGATATCGCCTTTTGTGGGGGCTGGCGATTTGGCCGGGGGCGGGCTGGCCCGGTATATTGGCCAAAGTTCCAAGGGGCTATGGCGCAGTTGGTAGCGCACCACACTGGCAGTGTGGGGGTCACGGGTTCGAATCCCGTTAGCTCCACTCCACAACTACATACCGTTTACATACGGGGCTATGGCGCAGTTGGTAGCGCACCACACTGGCAGTGTGGGGGTCACGGGTTCGAATCCCGTTAGCTCCACGTAACATGAGAAAATCGAAACTTGCCCCGCCTGATGGCGGGGCAGTTTTGTTTCTGCGGTGACGTGGGCCGGGCACCGATGCTGGTGTGTGCGAGAGCGCTGGCGGTGGTCTGCTCGGGGTGTAGCGAGAGAGACGGCGGTGAGCACGAACCGCTGTGTTCGCTGAGAGGCCGGCGCAGGGGGATCTTGAGTCATCTCCGCCTTTCAGTATGCCGATACGTTGTCAGAGCGCGGTAGATTTGGGGGCCGCATACAGGGAGCATGAAAGTCAGACTCCCGATCATCGGCGCATGTGCTCGGAGGCAAGTCGCGCGAAGGTGAGGGTGTCGGTCCATTCGCCCTTGCTGAACCAGTCCTGGACGTGATGTGCTTCGAGCCGGAGCCCGACACGACGAGCCAGTGCTGCCGAGGCGCTGTTTCGGGCATCCATCTGCGCGGTGACGCGGTGGAGCCGGTAGTGGTCAAACCCGAGGGCGAGTACTGCTCGGACGGCTTCGCTGGCGAAACCTTGCCCACCGTGCGCCGGGTTGAGAACCCACCCGATCTCGCCTTGACGGTGCTCGTGATCGGTGAGCCACTACGCGACGTCTCCGATCGGGACGCCGTCACGCTCGATGACCAGCGCAAGCGCGCCAGTCTCGCCATCGATGTCAGTCTTCGCTAGGCGTTCGGTGAGCTTGTCGTGGGTGACTTCCGCGGCCCTTGGCTCGTCCAGCAGGTAGCGGGCAACGTAGGGTCGCGAGTACAGCTCGTGAAGCCATTCGGCATCGTCGTCGTTATGTGGACGGAGTCGAAGCCGCTCCGTCGCCAACGGCCACTAGGCGGTGGGCTTGAGATCGCGCCGGTAATGGAATAGTTCCTCGCACCGTCCTGCGGGCGTGGTCCCGACGGCTCGCTCGACCGCGCGGAACCCTGCGTTCGTCAAGCACCGCTGGGAGGCCTTGTTCTCCAGTAGCGTGCGTGCTGTCAAGGTTTGCAGTCCACTGCTGCGTGCGAAGTGCGATGCCAACTCCAGGCCCCGGCGAGCGTGCCCTGCTCCCCGCGCATCCGGATGAATCCAGAACCCGACCTCGGCAGCCTCGGAGCTGACGTCGAAGAGCACCAAGGAGCCCACAAACCGGTCCGTCTCGGCGTCGACAAGCGCGAGGACTGCCAGCGTGCCGGACGACAGACCCTTAGCAACCTCGTCACGGATCATCCGTCGCACGGACTCTGGGGTGTAGTCGGACTCGGGTAGGTGGCCGAAGCGCCGCACAGCTTCATCCTTGGTGCCGGCTGCGTACGCGTCTGCATCCAGCTCAGAGAGGGGTCGTAGGCGAGTGTTCTCAAAGGTGATCGGGAGGGTGGTGGCATCCAGCATGTGCTAAACCTAACATAGAACGGATAGCTAACTGAAGCGTGTTTGGTTAGGTTGGTGGGGTGAACTACTGGGAACACCGCAAACCTGTGCGACGCCTCCGCGCAGTGGACATTGGGGAGGTTGCGAGGGCATCGGTGAGGCTGCTGGACGAAGGCGGGTTGAGGGCCCTCACCCTGCGATCTGTGGCGCAACAGGTGGGGGTCGCTCCAGCCAGCCTGTACTCCCGCGTCGAATCCGTCGACGATCTGTTTGACCTCGCCCTCGACACAGCGCTTGCAGACGATCCCGTGATGTCCGAGTCGATCCGCAACGCCGACCTGCCTGCCCTGATGCACGCCTTCTTCGCGCACCTCACGACCCATCGGTGGGCCGGTCAGGTCATCGGTATGCGCGCTCCCAGGGGCCCGGCATACCTGGCCCTTTCCGAGCGGATGTGCGTCCTGCTCGAACAAGCGGGTACCCCGGATCCGCTGGGAACTGCGTACCGATTGTCCAACCTGGTGATTGGCGCCTCGCTGACCGCACCCATGGCGTCTGACGAGAGGCGCGTCGCCATTGACCCTGACCAAGCTCCTACCTATGCGCGGCTCCGCGCGACGCACCACATAAGCCCACGCGAGATTCTCTCCGACGGCATCACTGCACTCCTGTCGTGAGGGGGCCCTTTGATTCGGGGCTGCCCTGCGTTGCTGATGGCCACGGGATGGTCTCGGTGAGAGCGCGCCCCTTCAAAATGCGCCGATGGTTCGGCCAGGCGGATCCCGACGATGCCGGTGAACTGCCGTGCGGCATGTTTACGGCTGCGCCACCCGACTTTTGTCATGGCGACGCCGATTGGAAGATCAGTCTCGACCAGAAGGTGAGCCAGCCGAAGAGTCCGAATGTGAGCCAGGTACCGCATGGGCGGCATCCCGAATCGTAGTGTGAACGCTCTGCCCAGCTGTGGCACCGAGAGGTTAACCAGCGCAGCAAGGTCACGGAGTCACCAATCCCGTAGAGGTGCTTCTGCGAGCAGCCACGTTGGCAGTTCTGGTGCGAGACCCGCAAGCTGCCGACCGGGCGTCAGAGACCGTTCCAGCGGACCAGCCGCAGGCACCTCGCAGCGTGTGAACTCGGCCGACGGCCCCAGATGACTGGTCGCGCGGTCGGCGGTAAGTTTTTCGACGTCGGCAACGGAAGTGACCAGGCGTGTGTGGCCGGTGCGGAGCAACTAGTGTGGACCATGACTGGTGGCGCTGGTGACCGGCCCCGGCACTGCGAGGACCGGGGTGTCCAGGGCGGCGAGTCTCTCTCGATTCCCGGTGCTCGCCGCTAAGATGGGGGCAAGGGTAACGGCTAGCGGTTCAAGGAGGCAGAAATGGCGCGTGCTGACCTGCTACTTGACCTCGTCGAAGCCGAGAGACGTGGTGATCGAGACCGATTTCGCGTTCTCGTCGAAGCTGTAATCGCTGAGGAGCGAGCCAACCAGCACCACCTTGTCGCCGACCGCTTGTCCGAGCTGATTACCACTACTGGGCAGAGCGCTCCGCGTGACGACCATGCGGCAGCTATGCGCGACCTGATCCAGGAGATCGTTCCTCAACGCCGCTTGGAAGAGCTAGAGCTCGCACCGGTCCCTCGTCGGGTCGTCGCTGAGTTGATTGAAGAGCAAAAGCGTTCCGAGCTGCTCCGCAGTTACGGAATCGAGCCCCGCAACCGACTCCTGTTGTCTGGTCCGCCGGGTAACGGCAAGACCAGCGTCGCCGAGGCGATCGCCTCAGAACTGATGCTACCCTTCTACGTCATCCGTTATGAAGGAGTGGTCTCAAGCTTCTTGGGCGAAACCGCTGCACGGCTCGACAATGCCTTCGAGTTCGCACGGACGCGCCGTTGCGTCCTGTTTTTCGACGAACTTGACACCATTGCTAAAGAGCGATCGGACGAGCACGAGACAGGAGAGATCAAGCGCGTGGTCTCGACACTGCTGCTCCAGATCGACCGGCTGCCTCCGCATGTCCTTCTAGTCGGGGCGACAAACCACAGCGAGCTTCTCGACCGGGCAGCATGGCGACGCTTCCAGATCCGCGCCGAACTCGGACCACCCAGCCGTGCTCAAGCGACGCGCTTTCTCGAACGCCTCGCCGCTCGGCTGGGCGGTGATCTCGGATTTGCCCCGCGTACTCTGGCGGACAAACTTGCGGGAGCTAGCTTCTCCGAACTGGAAGAGTTCGCTCTCGACGTGCGTCGCAGAGCAGTCCTTGAACTCCCCGACAGCAACCTCCGGAAGATCGTCGAAGAACGTCTGGAGAACAGACGAGATCGGGCAACGGGATGACGGCCGAGCCTCGGCCCCTCCTGGCATTCGGGGCACCAAAGGTTGCAGGCCGACCAAAACAAAAGCCCCGCGATCTGCCACGCTTGTCTAAACCAACCAGCGGCAGGCAGGGCGCACGCCTGACACCGCAATTTGGTGAACTGCGCTCGGCGTTCGATGCTGAGCGCGCACGTCTCTCGCCTGACGCGCGGGATGAGGTAGATCCGGCCTTGGTAGTGGTCTTTGACCTCGCCGGCAGCGTCACGGATTTCCGCAACGCGATCGACAAAGTCGACGGGCTGGAGTTCTTGTCTGAATTGATCGGGGAGCAATCTGACCCTGACGACGATTTCCACATGGTGGAGTCCAAGAGCGGCCGTATGGACAAGCCCGTTCAGCACTCCCTGTACCTAATGTTGTCGAACGCAAAAGCGATTGATCAACTCCTCAGCTTGTTCAAGACTTGGCAAACAGACCCAACAACAAAGTTTGCTCGTGGCCTCGGCAGGTTCAAGACAGCGTTCGAACAGCTCACCTCAATCAGACGCTGGGGGCCAGAGGATCGCATCCGAGAGACCGGCCTTCGCGAACAGTGGCAAGAGACGCTCGACCTCGTCGGCCAATCCGTGAGCACTGTGATGGTTGAAATCGAGCTGTGGTACCGCTCCGATGCTAGACAGCGCACCACCGCGCAAGCGCACGTCGAGCAAGTCATCGCCGACAGTGGCGGGCGTGTGCTCGATCGCTCTCAGATCGGGGAGATCAGCTACCACGCCCTGCTTGCCGAACTGCCGATTCAACAGGTTTATTCACTGACCACCGAGGGGGCCGAGTCGATCCAACTGCTGGCCACAGACGAGGTCATGTTTGTCAGCCCGTTCACCCCTATGCACGTCGCACCGCCGACTACGGAAACGAATATTCAGTTCGACCTGGAACCCCGAAGAGGTGCCCCTTCTGAGCTGCCTAGGGTCGCCTTGCTGGATGGGTTGCCGTTTGCTAACCATGACGCCCTCGCAGGTCGACTGATAGTCGATGATCCTGATGGTCTTGGCGAGGACTACCCGCTGGTCTCTCGTTACCACGGCACGGCGATGGCGTCCTTGATCATTCATGGAGACCTTGCCACCCGCAGTGAACCGATCGACCGGCCCCTTTATGTGCGCCCAATCATGCAACCCCACGAGTTCATGCCAGGACACGAACAGATCCTGCCAGACAGGCTGTTCCCTGACCTGCTACACCGCGCGGTCAAGCGAATCGTTGAAGGTGATGCCGGCCACGGCCCTGTCGCACCCAGCGTGCGCGTCATCAACCTCTCTATCGGGTCCCAAGCACGAGCGCTCGTGAGAAGGATGAGCCCTGTTGGTCGGTTACTCGACTGGCTAGCTCACTCCTACAATCTGCTGTTCATCGTCAGCGCTGGCAATCACCTCGACCCAATCACAATTCCCGTTACCGTGGCCAGCGACCCCGAATCCGCTCGATCCGCTGCAATCCGAACCCTCCACGACAGCGCGCTGTTGCGTGGCATCCTCCCTCCAGGAGATGCTCTCAACGCACTCACCATCGGAGCGACCCACGCCGACGGACTTGGCGATATCGACGTACCAGACACCGCCTGGGACATTACGCACCCGAACGGACCTGCCCACTACGGCGCGACGGGACCCGGCGTCGATCGATCAGTAAAGCCCGACTTGCACCACACCGGTGGCAGAGCGCTCTACACCCGTCCTGTCATTCCATCCGATCGCCTAGAAACCGTCGCCGTGAAACTGGCCCAGACCGCAACTACCGGTCCGGGGCTCCAGGTGGCTGCGCCTGGGCGAGCAGGCGCAACCAACAACACTGTCTTCAGTGTCGGCACGAGCAACGCAACGGCACTGGTAACGCGCGAGGCCAGCCGACTCTTCGATGTCCTTGAAGCTGGCTCCGACGATTCAGAAGACGCGCCGCTGCCAGATCCTCAATATCATCCCCTACTAGTGAGAGCCCTCCTTGCCCATGCGACAAGCTGGGGTGATTGGGAACCGCAACTGCGCCGCGAACTCAATCTGAGCAATCGGGAAGCTCGTCGACGCCTGACCGCGCTTCTGGGCTACGGGCGCCTCGACACAGATCGACTTGGCGCTGCGGCCACAAACAGAGCAGTCCTAGTCAGCGGAGGGCTGATAGCCGGCGACCAACGTCACACCTACGAATTGCCACTCCCGACTTCGCTTCGTGCACGCGCAGAATGGCATCGCCTCACCATCACCCTGGCGTACATGGCTCCCACTGTCAGTCGGCTCAACCGCTACCGAGCTGCGAAGGTGTACTTCGCCACTCCAGACAAGCAACTCGCAGGCGGAGAACGCATTGATGCGGAGCACAACTCGGTCAGGCGAGGGAGCCTCCAACACGAGATTATCCAAGGCAGCCGCGCCATGGTGTTCGGCGACGATGATACGTTCCCGATCCACGTTGAATGCATGGACGATGCCCAACACCTTGGTGCTGGTAAGACGGTGCGATACGCACTGGTGGTCTCCATCGAGACAGCAGAGCAGACCTCGACCACGATCCACGACGAAGTACGGGCAAGACTGCGGCAGCAAGCCCGCGATCGAGTGCGCGGCCGGGTACAGAGCTGATATACACGGCGAAGGACTGCATACTCTGACCCAGCTCCCGCTGGGAACAGCAGCGCCCGTCACGATGTCTTGATCTCTTGGCCGAAGCCGTGGGGCTCCGCTCGGACACGACCGTGCGTATCGCGCATCACCACGCCGAAGATGATCAAATGTTTGCGGACCGTCCCCGCCGTGTAGCCGAACTTGTCGCCTACACGCTCCAGTGAAACCCCTTGCTCATACATGGCACGCATCAGCCGAATCTCACTGCTGGACGGTGATTGGTTACGGAGGATGACACCGCGTTCCCGAAGGAGACGAGCGAGCCGCTCGTGCGCAATACCAGCCTGTCGGGCCACAGCTTTCAGAGACCCGCCGGCAGCGTAGGCGGTTTCCGCTCGCTGGAGGAGGTCTTAGGATGCTCGCGGCGCCTGCTGTGGATGGCGTTTCCACGGTGCGTCCTGTGCCGTTCAGTGCGGATTGACCGGTGCGCTCGCACCATCTGAATCACGGCCGGGGCAAGTTTCGACAAGTCTACCGCTAGCCCGACGTCGAAATGCAACTACCCGGCTGTTCGGCTGGGCAGTTCTTGCGTTGCGGGGCTACGGCGCTACTGAGCGGCCCGGCGCATGCCTTCGAAGTATGCGTTGCCATCAGCGCCGGTGTAGCAGGCGTGTGAATCCACGGGCCACACGTCGCGCGCTTGCTCGCACGTGAACAGGCTCCCATAGGGGCCGATGGTGGCCCACTCCATGGCTGGCGGGCCCGATCGCGCCAGCGCGGGTTGCGCCGGTGCCTGCTGCTGCAGTGCGGGCTCCGGTGCTTGTTGTTGGTTCGCGGCATCGCGTTCGGCCGCTTTGCGCTCTGCTTCCGCGGATTTCGACGCTGCTGCGGCAGAGGAGGACGCGGCCGCCGAGGAAGACGACGAGGCGGCGGCCTCCTTCTCCTCGGCTTCCTTGTCCAAACGCGTGAGGGCGGCGTTGAGCTCCTCGCGGTTGATGATGCCGTCGCCGTCGGCGTCGTCGAGCACATCGAGCTTGTAGCTGAGCTGGCGCATGTCGGATTCGCACCCGTCGTTGCCGTCAGCACACTGCGGAGGCGATAGCGGGGCTGGTGCCGGCGATGATGTCGGATGGGTTGCCGCAGGAGGCCAAAGTAAGGGCCGCGGCGCAGACGAGGACGGGCGTAAGTTTCCGGTGCATTGTTAGGAATCTAGCGCGATCTCATCGACCGGGAGCTACGCTGAGCTGCATGTTTGTGTCACCGATCGGCCCGTTGCGCTTCGTCGCCAGTGAGCGCGGCGTGGCCCGCGTGTGCTTCGAAGGGGAGCCCTTGCTTATTGGCGCACCTTCGGACCACCCCGTAGCCGCCCAACAGCTCAGCGAATACTTCGCCGGCACGCGCCGGGAGTTCTCCGTGCCGCTGGACCTGCAGAACGTGACTGAGTTCCGCGCTGCGGTGCTGCGGGAGCTGGCGAAAGTCCCGTACGGGGAGACCACCTCCTACGCGCAACTCGCCCGCGCGGTGGGCAACCCGAAGGCGGTACGTGCGGTGGGCACTGCGTGCGCGACGAACCCGCTGCCGATTTTCATCCCGTGCCACCGCGTGCTGCGTGCCGACGGCTCCCTTGGCGGCTACCGTGGCGGCACCGAAGCGAAACGTTTCCTGTTGCGATTGGAGGGCATCGATGTCTGAGACCTTTGTCAAGCACGGCAGCGCGCCGGGAGCGGCGGCGGCCGAGGCGGCGTACCTGCGCTGGCTGCGCGAGGGGTCCAACGCGGTGGTGGAGGTGCTCGACCTGGACGAGGACGCCAACACTGTGACCATTGAGCGCGTTGGCAGCGCGCGGCCCACCAAGGACGCGGCGCGCCAGGCCGGCCGGGAGTTGGCCGCCATCCATGCGATGGGCGCGGACGCGTTCGGCGCGCCGGCGGACGGATGGGACGGCCCGAACTTCATCGGCACCCGCGAGCAGTCATGCGTGCCGACGACACGCTGGGCCGAGTTCTACACCGAGCAGCGCGTCCTACCGTTTGCGCAGCACGCCGTACGCGCCGGCAACCTCGACCGGGAGGGGCTGGAGACGGTGCAGCGCGCGTGCGAGGCACTGGTGCGCGAGGACGAGGACGCGCCGCTGGCCCGCATCCACGGCGACCTGTGGACCGGCAACCTGCTGTTCTCCCCGGAGGGCCCGCGGTTTATCGACCCAGCCGCGCACGGCGGCCACCCGCTGACCGACATCGCGATGCTGGACCTGTTCGGCGCGCCGCACTTCGATGCGATCATCGACGGCTACCTCGACGCTGGGGGAGGCCTGGGCCGGGCCTGGCAGCGGCGCATCGTCGTCCACCAGCTGCACCCGCTCGCGGTGCACGCGTGGACGCACGGCCCGTCCTACGGCTCGGCGCTGGTGCGGGCGGCGGAGGAGACCCTGCGCGTGGTGGGTTAGGGGTTGACCGGGGAGTGAATGCCCGCTACTCTGCGTTGTAATACATGTAATACAACGGGAAGGTGGCGCATGGGTGTCGAGGAACGGCTGCAAGAGCTGCTGGCTGAACAGGCGGGTAGCGCCACCGTCTCCATGCGGGAACTGAACCAAAAGACGCGTGCGGTGATCGACCGTGTGATCAAGGAGAGGATTGCATTGACAGTGACGGACAGGGGAAGGCCGATTGCGGAAATTCATCCGGTGAGCCAGAAAGTGGGCTTGGACCGGCTTGAGGAACTGGGGCTTCTGGAGCAGAGGGGGAAACCATTCGAGGCGGACTGGGAACCCGTCCAGCTCGACTTCACTCTGGGGGAATGGCTTGAGGAGGAGCGCGGTGAGGACCGCCTGGAGCGGGTGATGGCGGACCTCCGCGCCCTGGACAGTACTCACGCAGGCAAGGGTGAAGGTGATGAATAGGGGGAAGCCCGTTGTATACGTCGACTCGTCCGTGCTCATTGCGTCGATCGGCAATGAGTCGTACGGCGAGTGGGCGAGAGAGGTCTTGGCGGGGCAAGAGGTAGTAAGTTCAGCCATCGCTAAAGTAGAACTGGCACGTTTTGTTCACCGGGTGGGGCAATTGAGCGACCGCATCCGCGCGGTGATGTCGGCAGTCTCGTTCGCGAAAGTGGACGATCAGGCAATCGCAGCCGCAACGGCGGTCAGTGGTGAAGTAAAAGCGCTCGACGCCCTGCATGTTGGGACTTGGGCAAGGATGCAATCACTAGGGCTGAACTGCCCATTCATTACGGCGGACCGGAAACAAGCAGCAGCTGCACTATCGGTAGGGGCGACGGTGGTTCACCCCTATGGTGGAGATCTGCTCTAGCTGCGCCACCAAGTGTCGGCAGGGCCCGGCGGCATGTGGCGCTTGTGCTGGCCGATGCGCCACAGGTGCTCGAGGCGCTTCTGGGCGTCGGCGGGGATGGTCTTGCCTTCGAGGTAGTCGTCGATGTGCGCGTAGGTGATGCCAAGCGCTTCCTCGTCGGGAAGGGCTGGGCGGTCCTCCTCCAGATCGGCGGTGGGCACCTTCTCCCACAGGCGCGGATCGGCGTCGAGGTGCTTGAGCATTGTCGCACCCTGGCGCTTGTTCAAGCCTGCCAGTGGGATGAGGTCGGCCGCGCCATCGCCGTGCTTGGTGAAAAACCCGGTGACGTTCTCCGCTGCGTGATCGGAGCCGATGACCAGCAGGCCACGCTCACCAGCGATGGCGTACTGGGCGATCATGCGCATACGTGCCTTGACGTTGCCTTTGTTGAAGTCGCCGAGTCCCTCCACACCGAGCGCGCCTGCGACGGCTCCGGACAGCGCGGTGGTGGCCGGCTCAATGTCCACGGTTACCGTCTCGTCCGGAGCAATGAACCGCAGCGCCAGTTGCGCGTCGTCCTCGTCGGCCTGCACGCCGTGGGGGAGACGGACAGCGACAAACTCGGCAGCCGAGCCAGCCTCGCGTCGCTTCACTACCGCGAGCTGGGCCAACTTGCCGGCGAGGGTGGAGTCCTGCCCGCCGGAAATGCCAAGCACGTAGCCTTTTGCGCCGGTGCGGTCGAGGTAATCGGCCAAGAATTGCACGCGGCGGTCGATCTCTGCGGCAGGGTCGATAACGGGGGACACGCCGAGTGCGGCGATGATCTCGGATTGCATAGCGCTCATCGTATATGGGAGGGGGATACGTGAGGGTTTTGATTCAGCGCGGGTGATGTGTAACATTTATCCCCGTGTTGCGACTCGGCAGTTCGCCGTGCGTCGCTAATTGCAGGTAATCCGAGCAGAAAGGAGCGCCCGATGAAGGTCCGCAAGTCGCTTCGGTCGCTGAAGAACAAGCCGGGCGCCCAGGTTGTGCGCCGCAACGGCAAGGTTTACGTGATCAACAAGAAGGATCCGCGCTTCAAGGCCCGTCAGGGTTAATTGTCGCGAGCAGGCGCCCCGTCACCGTGTGGTGGCGGGGTTTTTGCGTTCCCAAAAACAGGCGAAGTTCTAGGGCGGGATGAATCTATTTCAGGAAAATTACACCCGTGAAACAACAAAACTGTGTGTTGCGGATGAGCGTGCGGACTACATGTAGGTAATTCTGGGCACCTATCCTGGGAATATCACCCATGTAACTACTACATGTAGTAGCAGTTGCCCTTCTCAGCCCCAAGGTATAGTGTCTCTTGGTGTTGCCCCGCGGAGACGGGGACAGAAGAAAATCTCCCCAAAGAACCCGCAGAGAAGGGACCACAAGCGATGTCGATCACCGTTTACAGCAAGCCGGCGTGCATGCAGTGCAAGGCAACCGAGAAGGCGCTGAAGAAGGCCGGCCTTGAGTACACCACCGTCGACATTTCTGTGGACGAAGAGGCCCGCGATTACGTGATGGCCCTCGGCTATGTTCAGGCTCCGGTGGTTGAGGCTAACGGTGAGCACTGGTCCGGCTTCCGCCCGGAGCGCATCAAGGGTCTGCTCGCAGCGGCTTAAGCGTCGCGCGCATACCGGCGCCATGAGGCGCACAACTGGCAGTAGCCTTCTGAAATCTGCACAAGAAAGGTAGTGGCCATGCTGGTCGTCTACTTCTCCTCCGCCACTGAGAACACGAAGCGGTTTGTGGAGAAGCTCGGCCTTCCTGCGAAGCGGATCCCCCTGCGCAGAACCGATCCGGAACTCGTCGTCGACGAGCCATACATCCTCATCTGTCCCACTTACGGAGGTGGGGTGAGCGTGAGTGGTGGTAATTCCAGGCCGGTGCCGGCGCAAGTGATCCGCTTCATGAACAATGAGGGCAATCGCACCTTGATGCGGGGTGTGATCGCCGCCGGAAACTCTAACTTTGGTGCGGATTACTGCCTTGCTGGGCCGGTGATCGCTGACAAGTGTAAGGTTCCGTACTTATACAGGTTTGAGCTCATGGGCTCGGCCGAAGATGTCGCGCATGTGCGCAACCAACTGATTGAAAACGCTGAACGATTGGGTTTGCGTGGGGGACCGGAGGTCGTCGATACGCAAGCGCATGTGCAGCAGGCTCCGGATGAGTCGGAGCGATTGGCAAGACTGCGCGAAAAATACGCCGGTAAATACAAAAGAACTACAAACTGAAAGGCCTCGAAGTGTCTACTCTGCCCCTCGGTAAGAATGTCCCGGAGCCGGCTCATGAAAAGGACCAGCTGGATTACCACGCGTTGAACGCGCTGCTGAATCTTTATGACGAGAACGGTCAGATTCAGTTTGATAAAGACCGTGAGGCTGCGAACCAGTTCTTCCTGCAGCACGTGAACCAGAACACGGTCTACTTCCACGATCTGGAAGAGAAGATCGATTACCTGGTTACGAACAAGTACTACGAGCCGGACACGATTGAGAAGTACGCGTGGGAGTTTATTAAGGACACGTTCAAGCGCGCCTACTCTTACAAGTTCCGCTTCAAGTCGTTCCTCGGTGCGTACAAGTACTACACGTCGTACACGCTGAAGACGTTCGATGGTCGTCGTTACCTGGAGCGTTTCGAGGATCGCGTGGCTATGACGGCGCTGTTCCTCGCCGATGGCAACCAGGATCTTGCATTCGCGCTTGTCGACGAAATCATGACCGGCCGTTTCCAGCCCGCCACCCCAACCTTCCTCAACGCAGGTAAGGCACAGCGCGGCGAACTTGTGTCCTGCTTCCTGCTGCGTATCGAGGACAACATGGAGTCCATCGGCCGCGCCATCAACTCCTCGCTGCAGCTGTCCAAGCGTGGCGGCGGTGTGGCGCTGCTGCTGTCGAACATTCGCGAGTCCGGTGCGCCGATTAAACACATTGAGAACCAGTCTTCCGGCGTCATCCCTGTGATGAAGCTTCTGGAGGACGCATTCTCCTACGCCAACCAGCTCGGTGCCCGCCAGGGTGCAGGTGCTGTGTATCTGAACGCGCACCACCCGGACATCATGCGGTTCTTGGACACCAAGCGTGAGAACGCCGACGAGAAGATCCGCATTAAGACGCTGTCGTTGGGCGTTGTCATTCCGGACATCACCTTCGAGCTGGCTAAGCGTAACGACGATATGTACCTGTTCTCCCCGTATGACGTCGAACGTGTCTACGGCGTGCCGTTCGCAGACATTTCTGTGACGGAGAAGTACGAAGAGATGGTCGAGGACCCACGCATCCGCAAGTCCAAGATCAACGCCCGTAACTTTTTCCAGACCCTGGCAGAGATCCAGTTCGAGTCCGGCTACCCGTACATCATGTACGAAGACACCGCGAACCGTGCGAACCCGGTGAAGACCGGCCGCATCAACATGTCCAACCTGTGCTCGGAGATCCTGCAGGTTAACTCTCCGTCGATCCTGAACGAGGACCTGACCTACCAGGAGATCGGTCACGATATTTCCTGCAACCTGGGCTCCCTGAACATCGCAATGGCGATGGATTCCGAGGACTTCGGCCGCACGGTCGAAACGGCAATCCGTGCGCTGACAGCCGTGGCGGACAAGACCTCCATCGAGTCGGTGCCGCCGGTGCGCGACGGCAACGAAGCTTCCCACGCTATTGGTCTCGGCCAGATGAACCTGCACGGCTACCTTGGCCGTGAGCACATCGAGTACGGCTCCGAGGAAGGCCTGGACTTCACCAACGCCTACTTTGCCGCGGTGATGTACGAGTGCATCCGCGCATCCCACAAGATTGCAGTGGAGAAGGGCAGCGCATTCAAGGACTTTGACAAGTCTGAGTACGCAACGGGTGAGTTCTTCGACCGTTACGATCCGGCTGATTTCGCGCCGAAGACCGACAAGGTCAAGGCTCTGTTTGAAAAGTCCAACATTGCTGTGCCGACGGCGGAGCAGTGGGCGCAGCTCAAGGCAGACGTGGCCCGCGACGGCATTTACAACCGTTACCTGCAGGCCGTGCCGCCGACCGGTTCGATTTCTTACATCAACAACTCGACCTCGTCGATCCACCCGATCGCATCCAAGATCGAGATCCGTAAGGAAGGCAAGATCGGCCGCGTCTACTACCCAGCGCCGCACATGGACAACGAGAACATCGAGTACTTCAAGGACGCGTACGAGATCGGCTACGAAAAGATCATCGACACGTACGCGGTTGCCACGAAGTATGTGGATCAGGGCCTGTCGCTCACCCTGTTCTTCAAGGACACGGTGACCACTCGCGACATCAACCGCGCACAGATCTACGCATGGCGCAAGGGCATTAAGACCCTGTACTACATCCGCCTGCGTCAGATGGCGTTGGAAGGCACCGAGGTCGACGGTTGCGTCTCCTGCATGCTCTAAGCACATAGGGAGGGGCTCGGGGGTTGGGGTTCCCGCCTGTAGGAGGCGGGAACCCCGGGGGTTAAATTTCCATGAACTCGTTGACGCCGCGCAGGAGTCGTCGAGAAGCATCTTCTGCACGATCCGGATCGTTGTTGGCGATCGCGTCAGCGAGCTCGATGTGAATCTTCATGGTGTTCATCTCCGGATCGTCCGGCATGATGCCGTACTCGGAGCGCCCCTTCATCACATCCATGATCGGCTGGGTCAACTGGACAAACATTTCGTTGCGTGACGCGGTAAGCAGCAACGAGTGGAAGCGGGCGTCGGCCTCTTGGAACTCCTCAGAGTTACCGGCGACCTGACCGGCGAGCTCCACGATGCGCTCGGCGAGGGCGCACAGCTCGCGTGCTTCCGCAGGGGTGGCATTCGTCGCGGCGAGGCGCGCGGCGGACGGCTCGATTGCGTCGCGAAGTTCGCGCAGGGAAGTGATTTGGGCGTGCCGTTGTTCGTCGCTACGCAAACGCCAAGAAATGATTTGGTGGTCGAACACATTCCACTCGGACTGGGGGAGCACCTTCAAGCCCACGCGGCGTGACGACGACACCAACCCCAACTGCTCAAGCGCACGCATCGCCTCGCGCGCGACCGTGCGAGAGATACCGAAACGCTCGGACAGATCATGAAGGGTGAACGTGTTGCCTTCCGGCTGGACACCCGAGACGATCTCTTCCCCTAACACATCCAGGATGGACGAGAGTAGGGGTTGCGTGGGTGAGCGCTTGTCGCTCGAAGTCACAGTGCCCTCCTTCAGGCAGCTAATTGTGTGTAATTCGTCAGTATCTTAGGCCATTGAGACGCTCATTCAATGCAATTTCAAGCCCGATTTCTCTTATGGGGGTCTCGGGTAGGATGGTCGCCATGACTGACGAATACGCGAGTTACCTTGAGTCTCACACCAAACCGGTGAAGGCGATTAACTGGAACAATGTGCCCGACGACAAGGATCTCGAGGTTTGGGATCGCTTGACGGGTAATTTCTGGCTGCCGGAGAAGATTCCGGTGTCCAATGACATTCCGAGCTGGAACACGCTGACTGAGGATGAAAAGGCCGCGACCATGCGTGTGTTCACCGGCCTGACGCTCCTGGACACAATCCAGGGCACGGTTGGTGCGGTGTCGTTGCTTCCGGATGCTACGTCGATGCACGAAGAGGCAGTGTTGACCAACATTGCCTTCATGGAGTCGGTGCACGCGAAGTCCTACTCCAACATTTTTATGACGCTTGCGGATACCCCTTCTATTAATGAGGCATTCCGTTGGTCTGAGGAAAACGAGTACCTGCAGCGCAAGGCGAAGATCATCCTGTCCTACTACGAGGGCGATGATCCGCTGAAGCGCAAGGTTGCTTCCGTGATGCTGGAATCGTTCCTGTTCTACTCGGGCTTCTACCTGCCGCTGAACTGGTCGGTGCACTCGAAGCTGACCAACACGGCCGACATTATCCGTCTGATCATTCGCGACGAGGCCGTGCACGGCTACTACATCGGCTACAAGTATCAGCTCGGTGTGCGCAACGAGTCCGAAGAGCGGAAGGAAGAGCTTAAGGATTACGCCTTCGATCTGCTGTACGACCTGTACGAGAATGAGAATCAGTACACCGAGGATATTTACGACCCGCTCGGCTGGACGGAGGACGTGAAGCGCTTCCTTCGCTACAACGCGAATAAGGCGCTGAACAACCTTGGTTATGAGGGTTTGTTCCCGGCGGATGAGACGAAGGTTTCGCCGGCAATTCTGGCGTCGCTGTCGCCGAATGCCGATGAGAACCACGACTTCTTCTCTGGTTCGGGTTCCTCCTACGTTATTGGTCGTGCGGAGGATACCCAGGACGACGACTGGGACTTCTAAGCACTGTTTGCTTGTCGACGACGCCTCGCCACCCGGCGAGGCGTCTCCCATTTGCAGACAACGCAGCAGGGTTGCCTGCATGGGTTCACCCCGCAAGGGGGAACAGTATTCGGAGAGGCTGGAAAAACAGTGTGCAGAACGTTATGCTGATCCGGTATCACTCGTGGCAGCTGTGCGTGATTCGAGGCAATTCGGGTCAAGTGCAGTTGTCGAAATCAGGAGGATTCAATGACCGCTGTGGCACCTAGGCTGGACAATCACGTCCCGCCGACACGCCCCGAGCCGACGGGCCATGCCCGCAAGGGTTCGCAATTTTATAAGCAACTCATCACGACCGACCACAAAGACCTCGGCATCATGTACATCATCATGTCGTTCGTGTGGTTCTTCGTGGCTGGCCTGATGGCCCTGCTGATTCGTCTGGAGCTCTTCAGCCCAGGCCTGCAGTTCCTGTCCAACGAGCAGTTCAACCAGCTGTTCACCATGCACGGCACCGTGATGCTTCTGGCATTCGGTACCCCAATCGTTTGGGGTTTTGCTAACTACGTTCTGCCGCTGCAGATCGGCGCCCCTGATGTGGCCTTCCCGCGTCTGAACGCATTCGGCTTCTGGGTCACCACCGTTGGTGTTATCGCCATGCTGGCCGGCTTCGTTACCCCGGGTGGCGCTGCTGACTTCGGCTGGACGATGTACATGCCGCTGGCTGACGCAACGCACACGCCGTCCGTTTCCGCCAACCTCTGGATTGTCGGTGTAGGCGCTACCGGTGTGGGCACCATTGCTTCCGCCGTGAACATGCTCACCACTGTGCTGACCATGCGTGCGCCGGGTATGACCATGTTCCGTATGCCGGTGTTCACCTGGACGGTGTTTGTTACCTCGATCATCGCGCTGATGATCTTCCCGCTGCTGACCGCAGCTGCAATGGGTGTGCTCTTCGACCGTCTCATCGGCGGCCACATCTACGACACCGCTAACGGCGGCACGATCCTGTGGCAGCACCTGTTCTGGTTCTTCGGCCACCCTGAGGTGTACGTCCTCGCACTGCCGTTCTTCGGCCTGGTGTCCGAGATCGTCCCGGTGTTCTCCCGTAAGCCGATCTTCGGCTACATCGGCCTGGTCTTCGCAACCCTGGCTATTGCAGGTCTGTCCATGGCTGTGTGGGCACACCACATGTTCGCCACCGGCGCTGTCCTGCTTCCGTTCTTCTCGTTCATGACCTTCCTGATTTCGGTTCCGACCGGTGTGAAGTTCTTCAACTGGCTCGGCACCATGTGGAACGGTCACCTGACGTTCGAGACCCCGATGCTGTGGGCAACGGGCTTCCTGTTCACCTTCCTCTTCGGTGGTCTGACCGGCATTATGCTGGCTGCTCCGCCGTTGGACTTCCAGCTGCACGACTCCTACTTCGTGGTTGCGCACTTCCACTACACCCTGTTTGGTACCGTGGTGTTCGCTTCCACCGCTGGCGTGTACTTCTGGTTCCCGAAGATGACCGGCCGCATGCTGGACGAGAAGCTGGGCAAGATTCACTTCTGGCTCGTTGTTATCGGCTTCAACCTGACCTTCATGGTTCAGCACTGGCTGGGCAACATGGGTATGCCGCGTCGTTACGCTGACTACCTCGACACCGATGGCTTCACCCTCCTGAACCAGGTGTCCACTGTTGGCTCCTTCATCCTGGGTATCGGCTTCCTGCCGTTCATCTGGAACGTGTTCAAGTCCTGGCGCTACGGCGAGATCGTCACCGTCGACGATCCGTGGGGCTACGGCAACTCCCTCGAGTGGGCAACCTCCTGCCCGCCGCCGCGCCATAACTTCACCTCCCTGCCGCGTATCCGCTCCGAGCGTCCTGCGTTCGAGCTGCACTACCCGCACATGGTGGAGACCCTGCGTCGTGAGGCCCACACTGGCCACCGCGAGGCATAACACCCCAGCCAAGTAGCAACGGACTACTGGCCTCCTGAACTCAGCCCCCGCTTCGGCGGGGGCTTTGTTGTGCCCACTACCCTGAACCAGGATGAATGCCGAGACAACCGAAATCACAAGCGCATACGAGCTGCTGCGGGAACGCGTCGCAGATGACTACCGCCAACGCAGCGAGGATCCAAACGACCCATCGACAGTGCAGGCGATGCAACTCGCCATCAATCTGCCCAAGCAGGATCCGCCCAGCCGCAACGCGGTGCTTGTTTGCGCCGCCCGCGCCGTCGTCGCCGTATGCCTCGACTCTCGTGCGGGCATCGATGGTTTCTGGCGCGACGGGGTAGAGCAGTGGTATTCACACCGCATCCGTAAGGTTGCCCGGAGGGCACGGAACAAGGCTTGGGATGACGTGCAGGCGTTACCTGGGGTGACAGTGGGATCGGTACGCGCGTTTGTTCCGTCTGCTGTAGGGGATGTGCCACATGCGATAGCCAAGTTGCAGATCAAGGGCACAGAACTCGAGGAGGGCGAAGACCTGCCGCTCGTCGAGGGTGCTCCGTTGATCGCAGTGGACAGTTCGCTTGCGATGTCCGCGGGCAAGGCGGCCGCACAGGTAGGACACGCCTCAATGTTGCTTGCTGCGGCGCAGGACCTCGAGTGGGTGCTGGACTGGGCCGAGCAGGGGTTCCCGCTAAACGTGCGTGAAGTGTCTGCTGATCAGTTCCGTGAGTACTGCGCTCACCCGGGTGCCGTTCCGGTGCGAGACGCGGGCTACACGGAGGTCGCGCCCGGTTCCACCACCGTGGTGGCTATCCCTTAGCCACCAACCTCTTCAACGCGCCGCGAACGACCTCGGGGTCGGTGGTATCCCAGAAGGCGGGGAGGCTGCGGCGGATAAACGAGCCGTAGCGCTTCGTCACTAAGCGATTGTCCAGCACTGCCACGACCCCGCGGTCATTGACGGAGCGCAGCAAGCGGCCGGCACCTTGCGCCATGAGCAGCGCCGCGTGGGTGGCGGAGACCTCCATGAAGCCCGACCGGCCGGCGGCATCGGCGGCGTTCGCTCGGGCCTGCAACAGGGGATCGTCGGGGCGGGGGAAGGGGATGCGATCGATGATGACCAGCGAGCACGAGCTCCCTGGAACGTCGACGCCCTGCCACAACGTCAGTGTGCCGAACAGACATGAGTTCTCTGACTTGGCAAAACTATCAACCAGTACACCGGTGGAGTCCTCGCCCTGCAACAAGATGTCGAAGGGGAGGCGGGCCCGCATGGCTTCGGCGGCCTGTTCGGCGGCTCGTCGAGAAGAAAACAGTGCCAGGGTGCGGCCACCGGCGGCGGTGATAAGGTCCGCGATCTCATCGAGCGTTTCCTTCGCAAGCCCATCGCGGCCCGGGGTGGGCAGGTGCTTCGCGGTGTAGAGGATGCCCGACTTGGCGGGGTCGAACGGGGTGCCAGCGTCGAGCGAGTCCCAGGTGCCCTTCGGCAAGCCCCAGGCGCTGGCCATGGCGTTGAAGTTGCCGCCGACCGTCAACGTGGCAGAGGTAAGCACCACGGTGCGCTCCCCGAAAAGCCGTTCGTGGAGCAGCCCCGCGACCGACAGGGGCGCGACGGAGACGGAATCGCCGTGGCGGTCGGAGCGGGTGAGCCACACAACGTCGGTGTGCTTGGCCGGATCCGGCTCGTCGAACACACCGAGGATGCGCACGATCGCGTCGTGGAGATCCTCCAAGTGGTTGGTCAGGTTGCCACGCTCCGCAAACTTCTCCGGATCGTTCTGGGCCTCACCCTCGGGCGGTTCGCCGATGGACTGGCGGGTCTTCCACAACGCGTCGCGCAGAGCGACAAAACCACCACGTGCCGGGTCGGAAATGGTTTCCCACCGGCCGGGGGCTTCGAGGTCGATGGCGGCAGTGAAGTCGTCGATAACGTCCTCGAGTGTTTCGCGTTTCGCGCCAAGCTTGTCGGCACGGCGAGCTGCCATGGCGAGTGCGCGTGCGGAAATCTCCGCGGTAGCGACCGAGGTGATGCGTCCGTCGAGTTCGTGGGCCTCGTCGATAATCACAGCATCGTGCTGGGGGAGCACGTCCACATCGGCGAGGGCATCGATAGCCAGTAGTGCGTGGTTGGTGACCACGATGTCCACGTCCTTGGTGCGCTCCCGGGCGATCTCCGCGAAGCAGTCCTGGCCGTGCGGACAACGCGTCGCCCCCAAGCACTCACGGGAGGTCACCGAAACTTGGCGCCACGCCTGATCTGGCACACCGGGAACCAGATCGTCGCGGTCGCCGGTCGGGGTGTCTTGCGCCCAATCGGCAACGCGTTTGACGTGTTTGCCCAGCCAGGTCAGGTCCTCTTCTTCGATGAGGGTGTCGCTTGGGTCGTCGGCAAGCACCTTGTGCAGGCAGACGTAGTTGTTGCGGCCCTTTTGGATGGCAAAAGTTGGTCGCTGGGGCAGCAGCGGCTCAAGGGCGTCGGCAAGGCGCGGCAGGTCACGGTCGACCAGTTGGCGCTGCAGCGCGATCGTCGCGGTGGAGACCACAACGGTCGTGTCGTGCATCTGTGCATAACGGAGCGCAGGAACGAGATACGCCAGGGACTTACCCGTACCAGTGCCTGCCTGAACGGCAAGGTGACGTTCGGAATCCAACGCACGAGTGACCGCGTCGGCCATCTTGACCTGGCCAGGCCGGCGCGAGCCGCCGAGCGACTCGACGGCAGCCGAAAGCAACTCACCTGTGCTGTGCGAAAGCGGTTCGTCTGCCACGGCCTACTCAGTGGGCTCCGGAAACCCGATAAAACGGGTCGGGATGGCAACCTCGCCGCGCGACAGAGCAAGGCCCTCCCACGGCAGGGTGGTGCGTGCTTCGGCGTGCAGCTTTCGGCTGTCCTCGATGCTTGGCTGGTTGTCCAGGACCTCACCGTCGCGGATCATCGGCACGGTCAGCTCGCGGTAGTCCAGGTTCGGCTTGCGGGGGATTTCGGCGCCCATCGGGTGGATAATCTCGCCCACCGCAACGCCGGAGGAGCGGTACGCGCGAAGCGCAGACTTGCCGCCGCCGTAGGTGACCTTGCCGGAAGAACGCTTGGCCACGGGGTGGCCTTCGACCTCGACGAGCTTGTAGACCAGGCCAGCCGTAGGCGCGCCGGAGCCTGTCACCACAGAGGTGCCGACGCCGAAGCCATCGACTGGGTCGCCGCGCAGACCTGCGATGGCGAACTCATCCAAGTCGGAGGAGACGATGATCTTGGTGTTGAACGCACCTGCCTCGTCGAGTTGCTTGCGCACGCGGCGTGAGACGATGCCGAGATCACCAGAATCGATACGCACCGCGCCGAGTTCGGTGCCAGCAACCTCGAGCGCGTTGTCCACGCCCTTGGTGATGTCAAAGGTATCCACCAGCAGCGTGGTGTCCTTACCTAGGGACTTAATCTGGCCGGCAAAGGCGGCCTTTTCATCGGGCTGGCCGTTCTCGTCGACATGCAGCAGCGTCCACGAGTGGGCGGCAGTACCGGACGCCGGGATGCCGTGGCGTAGCGACGCCTCCATGTTGGAAGTTGCGTCAAAACCCGCGATGTAGGTCGCACGTGCAGCCGAAACGGCAGCCTCTTCGTGGGTACGGCGCGAACCCATCTCGATAATCGGCCGGCCGTCTGCCGCGGAGACCATACGCGACGCGGCGGAGGCAATCGCGGAGTCGGCATTCAGGATGGACAGGATGACAGTTTCCAAGATGACGCACTCGGCGAACGTGCCGCGCACCGTCATGATTGGGGAGTACGGGAAGTACAGATCGCCCTCCCGGTAGCCGTCCACCTGGCCGGAGAAGCGGAAGTTGCGGAGATATTCGCGTGCTGCATCGGAAAGGAAATCGGCGGTTGCGATCTGCTCTTCGGTGAAGCGGAAGCGGGTAATTGCGTCGAGGGCACGCGCGGTACCTGCGACGACGCCGTAGCGGCGCTCGTTGGGCATGCGGCGGCCAAAGACTTCGAAAACACACTCGCGTTCGGCTGTGCCATCTTGGATGGCGGCGTCGAGCATGGTGAGCTCGTACATGTCGGTTAAAAACGCGGTAGAGGGCAGCGGTTGGTTCATGGTGTGCAAGCGTACCCTCCCGTCCCCTCCCGTCCGACGGGGTAAGGTGGTTCACATGTTTGCTTCAGCTCGCAACGCTGCCGAACCGGCGCATATGAGTTCGCCGATGGCGACCCCGGAGCTCGACGAGGCCGTCGATGTCGAGGTGGCCACGAGCGAGAACCTGCCATGGTTGTGCATTGTGTGGGACGACCCGGTGAACCTGATGAGTTATGTCACTTATGTGTTCCAGACGGTGCTGGGCTACGACCGCAAGCGCGCCCAGGAGCTGATGATGCAGGTCCACACTGAGGGCAAGGCTGTGGTCTCTTCTGGCGAGAAGGACAAGGTAGAAACCGACGTGAAGAAACTGCATACCGCCGGTCTGTGGGCGACGATGCAGCAGGCAGGGTAGGGGAGACGAATGCAGCCTTGGCGTAAGAAGAAGGGGTTGATGCGTTCAACCCCGAAGTACACGACCACGTTTGATCCGATGGAGCGTGAGGTCATTGGGGATCTCACGGCGACGGTGTCGGAGGCGTTGATTGCACGTGCGCAGTCGGCTCCGAAGGATGAGTTCGCGGAGATGATGGGGGTTTCCACCGGGCACACGGAGGCGCCACAGGATCCGAAGTTGGCTCGTTTGTTGCCCGACTTTGAGCGTGAGGGCGACGAGGAGTTCGAGGGCGACAACGGTTTGTTGCGCAGCTTGCATGAAAACGACATCATTCGTGCGAAGTTGATCAACCTGCAGGTGGTCAACGAGGCGCTCGGCCCCACTGGTGGCGTTGAGGTCACCATCGAGGAAGAAGACGCGCACAAGTTCATCGCTGCGGTCAACGACATGCGCCTCTACATTGCCGCTGACACTTCGGGTGGCGAGGGCGCTCAGCAGGAGCGCGCGATGCTCGTGGAGTGGCTCGCGTACTGTCAGGATTCTTTGCTCGACGCATTGATGGACTAGCTCGAGCGCATGCGTATCGACGACCCCTTGGCCCGCATCGGCCACATCTCACTCGCGGACACTGGCGTGACCGCGATCCTTGCACCGCACGAGGCAGGCATGGTCGCGGCAGTGGATGTGCGTGGCGGTGGCCCCGGTACACGTGAGACTGACCTGCTCGAACCCCACAACACCGTTGAGCGGGTCCACGCGATCATGCTCTGTGGCGGCTCCGCGTTTGGACTTGCGGCCGCCGATGGAGCGATGGCCGAGCTGGAACGCCGCGGTTGGGGCTTTCCGGTGTTCGGCGAAGACATGCCGGGCCCCCGGGTGCCGATCGTGCCTGCGGCGGTGATCTTCGACCTTGTCGTCGGCGACCCGGCGCACCGCCCCACTGCGGCCGATGGTGCAGCCGCGATCACCGTCGCCTTCGACGGTGGTACAGGAGCGACCGGCAGCGTCGGTGCTGGCTGTGGCGCAACCGCTGGCGTGCTGCGGGGTGGGTTTGGCCAGGCCACGGTGAGCACGATGAGCACGGACGGCTACACGGTTGAGGCGTATGTGGTTGCCAATCCGGTTGGGATGGTCGTCGATAAGCACACCGGGCTCCTCTACGGCGATGGTGCGAAACCCGCGGTGGACCTGGAGCGGTTTAACGCGCTTGAGCGCCCCACACCGAAACTGAACACCACGATCGGTGTGATTGCCACGAATGCGCCGCTCACAAAGCCACAACTCAAGCGCGTGGCAATGACCGGGCACGACGGCATCGCGCGAGCCATTCGCCCCGCGCACTCGCCACTCGACGGCGACACGTTGTTCGCAGTGTCCACCGCTCAACCTGGTGCGCAGCCGGTCAGCGATGTCGAAGCTTTCGGACGCATCGGAGAAGCCGGCGCCCAAGCAGTGCAGGCTGCAATCGTGGACGCTGTAGTAAACGCAACGGGTGACTTTGGTATCACCGCCTGGCGCGACATCGCACGCGCCTAGCGCAGGCAGCTAAGCTGCACCACGATGAACAATAACAACCACCACACCCCTGAAGGCTGGGGCTACGGACGCACCGAACAGCCCGGCTACGGCAAGCCGTTCCAGCGTCCGTTCTCCCACCCAGAGACCCAACCGCCCGCGTTCGGCGGCATGCCTGCGCCGGGTGTGCCACACAACCCCTATGCCAACCAGCGTCAGCCGTACGGCCAGCCGGGCATGGGGTTGCAGGGACAGGGTTACCCGGCGAGCAGGTCGCTCAAACGCAGGCAGCAGCGCAAATCCGGGCTGCGCTTTGCAGGTGGCTTCCTGGCCCTGATTTGGGCTGTGTTTATTCTCCAGCTCTTCTTCCCGTGGCTGCAGGGCTTTGGCATACACCCGCTGGACATCAACGGTCTGCCGATGATTTTCACCTCGCCGCTGCTGCACGCGAATCTGGAACACATCATTTCCAACTCGCTGCCGGGTGCGCTGTTTGCCTACCTCATCGGTTACTCCGGCAAGCGCGTGTTTTGGGAGGTGACAACGTTCGTTCTGCTCATCGGCGGACTCGGCACCTGGGTGTTCGGCGGTATTGGCACGAACCACATTGGCGCATCCGGCCTGGTGTATGGCTGGTTGGCGTACCTGTTGGTGCGTGGCTTTTTCAACCGCTCGATTGGTCAGATTCTTACCGGCTTAATCCTCGGCTTCTTCTACTCCGGTTTGATTTGGGGTGTGCTGCCGGGCACTGAGGGTGTCAGTTGGCAGGCGCACCTCTTCGGCGCGATCGGTGGCATTGTCGCCGGCATGATCATCACGTCTGACGATCCGCCGGAGCTCGCCGCGAAAAAGCATGCGAAGAAGCAGGCGAAGGCTGCGGAAAAGCAGGCGCGCAGGTGAGTAACCAGGTAAGCAACCAGGTAAGTAACAACGCGCCGATTGGGTTGTTCGACTCCGGTGTCGGCGGGCTGACCGTGGCGCGTGCGGTGATGGATCAGTTGCCGGGCGAATCCTTGATTTATATCGGCGATACCGCCAATAGCCCGTACGGTCCGCAGCCGATCGCGGATGTGCGCGCTCATTCGCAGCGCATTGCTGACGATCTGGTGGAACGTGGCTGCAAGATGCTTGTCATTGCGTGTAACACCGCCACCGCCGCGTTTCTTCATGATGCCCGCGAGCGCTACAGCATCCCTGTCCTCGAAGTGATCCAGCCTGCGGTCCGCCGTGCGATGGCGACCACCCGAAACAACAAGATCGGCGTCATTGGCACCGAAGGCACCGTCACCTCAGGGGCGTACCAGGACTTCTTCGCGGTCAACCCGAATGTGGATGTCACCGCTGTTGCCTGCCCTGATTTCGTCCCCCTCGTGGAGCAGGGCGTGACCTCCGGCAAGCATGTGCTCGAGGTCGCCCGCGGCTATGTGGAGCCGCTGCGCGAAGCAGGCGTGGACACGCTTGTGCTCGGCTGTACGCACTATCCGCTGCTCTCCGGCGTGATCCAGCTGGCCGTGGGCGATGATGTCACGCTCGTGTCCTCTGCGGAGGAAACCTCGAAGGATGTGTTGCGCGTGCTCACGGAGAGCGATTTGCTTAGCGACGACACCACCGCCCCAATCCGCATCTTCGAATCCACCGGAGATCCTGGCACATTCGATGAGCTCGCCCGCCGATTCCTCGGCCCTCAGGTGCATGCGGTGGGCAACAGACTGTAAAACTCGCCGTGCGCTTCGGCGATCCAGCGTGTAATTAGGGCGCATTCATGGCACAGTGTTTCCATGAAGTTGACCATCCTCGGGTGCTCCGGAAGCCTTGCCGCGCCGGGGAACCCCGCCTCCTCCTATGTCATTTCGGTGCCGGGTGAAACCGATGTGGTGATGGACTTTGGTCCGGGGGCGCTCGCCGCGATGCAGGAACGGTTCGATCCTGCTGCGGCCCACGTGATCTTCAGCCACCTGCACGCTGATCATTGCTCGGATTTCCCGTCGCTGTTGGTGTGGCGCCGATACCATCCGGAGGCACCTGCGCAGCAGCGCCACCGCCTCATCGGGCCTTCGTATGCGGTTGAGCACTTTGGCCGCATGAGCGCCGATGGTCCGGATGATGTCGACGATTGCACCGACACATTCGAGTTCACCACCTGGCGTACCCGCGAGCCGGAGACGTTGAGCGGTCTGATGGTCACGCCGTTTGAAGTGGTCCACCCGGCCCAGGAGTCGCATGCGCTGCGCGTGGAGGACGCGCACGGCAAGGTGCTGACGTTCTCGGGCGACTCGAGCTACACGCCGTCGCTTATCGACGCCGCCCGTGGCGCCGACCTGTTCCTCTGCGAAGCAGCCTGGGGTGCGTCGTCGGAAGGCAAAGCCGAAGGCATGCACATGTCTGGCAAGGAGGCGGGACGCCTCGCCCGCGAAGCCGGGGTGAAGACGCTGGTGCTGGTGCACATTCAACCGTGGACTGACCCGCACAGTGTGCTTGAGGCAGCCCGTACTGAGTTTGATGGCGAGATTCTGCTGGGGCAGGCCGGCGCCGTCTACGAGGTGTAAGGGTCGGGCCTTACTGCGTTACCCCTTTTAAGGGGTGGAAGGTGACCTAGGGGGTCGGGTGCGCTAAATTAGCCACCACAACGACCGGTTCCGCTAGGCTACATCTTGAGTAGTCAGTCCAGGGCCGGTTTTCAAAATCTTGGGGGTAGGGGATCGTGGTATCCACGAAACCGTTTCAGAACTATGAAGACTTGCTCACGCTATTGGGCGAACGGGGGATGCGAATTGCAGATCTTGCGTCTGCGGAAGAGTCGCTGCGAAACATCGGATATTACCGTTTGAGCGGATACTGGTACCCGTTTAGAGAGCCATTCCCGAATCAACAAAAACTTCACGGATACGAACTCACACGCAAGAATGAATTCCGTGAGGGAACGAATTTCGACGACATCATTCGACTCATGAGGTTCGATACCCGATTGCGTAAGGCAGCCTTGAGTGCGTTGGAGCCCGTGGAGATTTGGCTCCGTAACGCCATTGCACACGCGATTGGTAGCGTGCACCCGCTGCTTCATCTTCATCTTGACGACCCGTCAATGCTTGACCTGCAGATGCAGCCTCCCATTAAGGAACCGAACCAGGTAGAGCGGTATGCAAAGTGGTTGGACCGCTTTGACGCATCTATTGGTTACTCCAAAGAGGATTTCGTACACCACTACCGGGATCGCAACGAAGATCTTCCAATTTGGGCTGCAGTGCAGACCTTCGAATGGGGAACGCTGCACAATCTGTACGATCTGCTTCCAAAGTGGATGCGCGAGCAGATCGCTGCTGATACCGGGCTCACGTTCAAGGAGCTCGGGTCATGGCAGCGATCGCTGGCTTATTTGCGAAATACGTGTGCACATTACGCGAGGCTGTATAACCGTGTAGACGATGCACCGCTTGTGCCAAGAAAACCAAGTTCCACACTCAGCTGGATTCGGGCGTATCCGGAATCGTTGCGAGACCGGACATTCTTCAAATTGTCCATGTTGCAGTACCTGCACGGTGTGATCGAAGGAGAGCCACATTTCGGGCTCACCAAAGTTGCTCACGAATTCCTGATGGCCAATTTCTCGGGACACGATCTTTCGCCACACTCACACTCGTTGCCCATCCTCACCGCAATGGGGTGCCCTCCGAACGTGATTAATAAATCGCCTTGGGTCTAGTTGGCTTGCAGGGACGCGACGCCCGCCTGCGTTACGCTTGGAGCCATGACTGATTTTTCGCGTTTTGACGGTCGCGCCGTCGACGAGCTTCGCCCCGTCCGTATCACCCGCGGTTTTACTTCGAACCCTGCTGGCAGTGTGCTGGTGGAGTTCGGCAACACCCGCGTGATGTGCACCGCTTCGGTGGAGGAGGGCGTTCCCCGTTTTAAGAAAGATTCCGGCGAAGGCTGGCTGACCGCCGAGTACTCCATGCTTCCTTCCGCGACGCACGAGCGTATGCCGCGTGAATCGATGCGAGGCAAGGTAAAGGGCCGCACGCACGAGATTTCGCGCCTGGTGGGTCGTTCCCTGCGCGCTGCGGTGGATCTTTCCGAACTCGGTGAGAACACCATTCAGCTCGACTGCGACGTGCTCCAGGCCGACGGTGGTACCCGTACCGCGTCGATCACAGGCGCGTACGTTGCACTTGCGGACGCGATCGCTGTGCTGAAGGAGCGTGGCGTGGTGCCGGGTGAGCCGCTGCTGAAGCCGGTAGCGGCGATTTCCGCCGGCATTATCGACGGCCACGTCTGCCTCGACCTGCCGTACGAGGAAGACTCCCGAGCGGAGGTGGACCTTAACGTGGTGATGCAGGAGGGCGGCAACTTCGTCGAGATTCAGGGCACCGGCGAGCACGGACTGTTCGGCCGTGAACAGCTCGGTGAGATGCTCGATGTGGCAGCCAAGGGTTGCGAAGAGCTCTTCGCAGCCCAGAAGGCGGCGCTGGGATGGTAAAAGTCCTCGTCGCTTCCCGTAACCCGGGCAAGGTCCGCGAACTCGACCAGGTGCTGCGCGAGCTGGCCATCGGGGGAGTGGAGCTAGTGTCGCTTGATCAGGCCCCCGCGTACCCCGACCCCGTCGAGGACGGCCTGTCCTTTGAGGAAAACGCCGTACTGAAGGCCCGGGTAGGTGCTGCCGCGACTGGTCTTCCGTGCGTCGCTGACGACTCCGGCCTAAGCGTCGAAGCCCTCAACGGCATGCCGGGCATCCTGTCCGCTCGCTGGTCCGGTAACCACGGCGACGACGCTGGCAACAACGCCCTGCTGCTCAAGCAGATGGAAGACATCAACCAGCGTCGTGCCGCTTTCGTGTCCTGCTGCGCGCTTGCCACCCCAGAAGGCGATGTACACGTCGCAGAAGGGCGTTGGGAAGGCGAACTGCTTCGCGAGCCCCGCGGCGACAACGGTTTCGGCTACGACCCGCTCTTCGCACCCGATGACGCGCCGGGACGTTCCTCGGCGGAACTGACCTCGGAGGAGAAGAACGCACGGTCCCACAGGGGCAAGGCGTTGCGGGAGTTGGCAAAGCACATCGCGGCGCTGAAGTGACGAATTTCGTTACAGTGGCTGCATGAAGAAAACAATCGCATTCGCAGCAACTGTTCTCGCCTCCAGCGCTCTTTTGACCGCTTGTGGGCAGGACGGTGACTTCGACGGCACCTGGTCGGGCGACGTCACCGCAACCCAGGAGGGGACCGGCGGTGGTCAGGCCACTGTGACCATTGACGGTAAGGATTGCTCCTGGGAGCTGACCGAAACCGACGGTGAGACTAACGAAGCGAACTGCCTGCGCGACGATAAAGAGTTCAAGCTGGAAGATCCGCTGACGCACCAGGATCTGGAGTACGACGCTGAGCGTGCAGGCGACACGTTGACACTGTCGCCGCAAAACGATCAAGCGGAGAAGGTCGGCGTCATGGTACTAACAAAAACCGACGACGAATAAGTTTCGCCGCCGGTTTCATCCCCCGAAGTTCCAGTTCGCCGACGTTAGGCGAGCTGGAACTTTTCTTTAACTTCCTTGCGGCGCTTCTCTTCCACAAAGAAGGACATAAACGGCACAACGCCGGAGATAGCTGTTGCCACCCAGGTGCCGCCGGACCAGCGGGCCTTGGAGCCGAGATTCAGCGACGTCATCAAAAACGCGACGAATGCAAAGCCGTGTACGCGCGCGACCCAGGACAAGTAGTCGACGTTCATGTCGAAGCCGTACTGCATGATCATGCGGGCAATCAGCAGAAGCAGCAGGACGCCGGTGATCCACGCCGCGATGGAGAACCACAGCAGAGCCTGCTTAACGCGGCGCTGGCGCTCCGGGTGGATGCGCTCTGGCTGTGCTGCTGGCTGAGTTTGCTCGGTCATGCGTGTTCACCTTTACCTTCCGGGTGGGTTTCGCGGCGCGGTGCCACAAGTTTGTTGTATTCGTCGACGTCGATCTCCGGACGTGCGGGCAGGAAGTCCTCGTCGATTTCCGTGACGGGCTTGTGCTTGCCGTAGCGGGCGAGATCGGCCTCGTACAGGTCATCCATGGTCAGCCCTGCGTTCTCGGCGTCAATCTTGTCGTTCTCCATGCGCATACCTACGCGGTAGGCGTAGATGAAGAACAGCGCGAAGCATGGCCACTGCAGGGCGTAGCCCAGGTTCTGGAGAGTGCCGGTGCCGGATTGGTAGCGTTCCCACTGCCACCGGGCGAGCAGCAGGCACGTCACTGCGGCTGCGATGAGGAGCAGGATGTGCCACCATCGCACGCGGAGACGCTCACGCTGCGGAATCGGGGTGGTCCCGTCCGCGTCCGTGTGTTCCAACTTTTCGCTCACGAGTGGTGATCTTACCCGGTAAAACCATGGTGCCAAACTAAAGTTTGATACCGCGGTTTCTGTGGATGGGGGCGCGGCGTGTAATATCCGTTCTCGACGCGCCCGTGGCGGAATTGGCAGACGCGCTGGATTTAGGTTCCAGTGCCTTATGGCGTGAGAGTTCAAGTCTCTCCGGGCGCACCAATTCTTTATGGGGGAGTGGGGACTTACAGGTTCCAGTCGCGCAGGATGCGGCCAACGTGGCCAGTTGCCCTGACGTTGTACTGGGCTTGCTCCACGGTGCCCTTACCGTCAGCGTCGACGGAGACAAGGAACGTTGAGCGGATAACGCCTTGGACGATCTTGCCGTAGTTCTTCTTTTCCCCGAATGCGCCGTAAGCCTCGAGGGTTTCCTTGGATTCGTCGGAAAGCAGCTGCACGGTCAGGTTGTGGTCGTCGCGGAACTTTGCCAACTTCTCCACCGGGTCGGGGCTGATGCCGAGTACGGCGACGGAGGCCTCCTTGAACTGGTCCATATTGTCGCTAAAGTCGCAAGCTTCGGTGGTGCAGCCGGGTGTGTTTGCCTTCGGGTAGAAGTACACGATGACTCGCTGGCCAGCGAAATCGGCAAGCGAAACGGTTTCGCCCTTGTCGTTATTCAGGGAAAAAGCGGGGGCGGTGTCGCCTTGTTGCAGTCTGGTGGGTTCAGTCATGCCTCCCCGTTTTACACTACTGTTGGTACGAAAAGACGTCAGTCTAGAAAAGTCCCAAGTAAACGTAGGAGTTTGAAACCGTGGCACGAGATATTCACGACATTGAGCGTGACCTTGCACGCACCCGCAGCCAGCTGGCTAGCACGCTCGACGAGCTTGCAGACCGCACGAACCCGTCCACCTTGGCCGACACGGCTAAGGGGCAGGCAAAGACCTGGCTCGAGGACGAGACTGTGCAGAAGATCATCGCTGGCGTTGGTATCGGTATCGCAGCGCTGATCGGTATCAAGGTCTACAACGGCCGTAAGCGCAAGAGCGAGCTCAAGGAGCTGCAGAAGCTGCTGTCGCGTAACTAAGCGCGAGCGTCTGTACGCCGGTACCTGCAATGTTGTAGGTGCCGGCGTTTTGTCGTCGATACGCTCGTGTCCTTGTTGAATTCAAGGTAATCTCTCTTTACGACCGAAAGGGAGCATCAATGGTTAATGATCAGGCCGACCACGAACTCGAGCGGATGCGCGGCAGTAAAAAGCCGCTGTTGATCGCATTAGCGGTCATTGCGGTGATTGTGCTTGTGCTGACGGTGGCGGGGCCGTCGATACGCGCTGCGTTCACACCGGATGAAGAGACCGCCGCAACGTCGACGGACACCGACGCCGAGTACAACGGCACTGACGTCCACTTCCTGGGCATGATGGTGCCGCACCACCAGCAGGCGATCGACATGTCGGATGTGCTGCTGGACTCCGACGTCGACGATGCGCAGGTGCGTGATCTCGCCCAGCGCATCAAGGACGGTCAGGAGCGCGAAAACGAGCAGATGAACGCCTGGGCCGACGAGTGGGGCATCGATCAGGACATGGAGCTCCACTCGAAGCACATCGCCAATGGCATGTTCCCGCCCGAGCAGTTGGACGAGTTCGCGCAGTTGCGTGGCGACGACCTGCGCACCGCTTTCCTCGAAATGATGCACTTCCACCACGCCCACGTGATCAAGATGACGCAGGACGAGGTGGACGGCGGCGCCTACGAGCCGCTTCGCGAGTTGGCCCAAGACATGATTGAGGTGCAAACCGCCGAAATGGGCGAGATGGAAGAACTTCTGGGCTACAACCCGACGAAGTAACTAGACAATCTCGGCGCCAGCCTCAAACATCTCCTGAAGCGCTGCGGCACCGCCCTTGTCATCGACGGGGGAGCACATCGCGCGCAGGACGCGCACCTTGAAACCAGCCTTCAGGGCGTCCAGGACGGTGGCTCGCACACAGAAGTCCGTTGCAATGCCACAGACGTCTAGCTGGGAAACCTCGCGCTCGCGCAACCAATCCTCAAGCGATGTGCCAGCCTCAGTTGCGCCCTCGAATCCGGAATAAGCGGCGGTGTACTTGCCCTTGCGGAAAAACTCCTCAATCAGCGAGGTATCCACCGGTCCGCGCATCTGCGCACCATAGGAATCAGCGACACAGTGCGGCGGCCAGGTGTTGACAAAGTCCGGTGTCTCGCCTTCCTTGGCAAAGTGGTCACCTGGCTCGATGTGCCAATCCTGTGTTGCCACAATGTGGTCGTACTCCAAACACCTGTTATCAGGGGTGGAGATCAACTCCGCGATTTTTGACGCCACCTCATCGCCGCGGGCGGTGGCAAGGCTACCGCCGGGGCAGAAGTCATTTTGCACGTCAACAATTACCAAGGCTGTTTTCATGAAGATCAGCCTAGTCTCAGCTGCGAGAAAAAGTGACGGGTACACAAAAAGCGAGGCTGGCGGGTAAAATACCTGCCAGCCTCGCTGTGCTGTGCGCCATCAGGGAATCGAACCCCGAACCCACTGAAGGGAATTCGAATAAGTGTTCGCCTAGGTGAATTGGCCAAAACGTTCAACTAGCTGCACATTAGAACGGTGTTCGAATATCTGCGAGTGTTTCCGAATGTTCGGTAATTCGTTCCAATTAGTGGGGGAATTAGTGGGGCGATTAAGAACCTGTGAAGGGGGTGAAGTTTCGGTGAAGTCCCGCATTTCTTCACCCCCTCTAGTATCCAGGGTTAAACCGCGTTCCCGTCTGTTCCTGTCGGGGGTAGTTCGGTGGCGGTGTGCCCTGTCTTACTCGTCTGTTTCGACACCGAACGTGACCTGTGTCAGATACGGCAAGTCGTATTCGAACTGCCCTGTTTCGTGGATAATCATCTTGCCGTCTCGCACCATGTCGAACAGTGTGGTGCGCTCGGTGCGGCGAATCTCGCCCGTGAGTGGTGCGCGCTCGGCAAGCGGGCCAACCTCTGCAAAGTTCTCCACTTTGGCAACCAGCGGAACAATCGCGGTATCAATCATGCCGAGTAGGCGCGGTTGGATATGGCGTGCTTCGGCAATCGTCGGCGTTAGCTGCTCCACCACACTATCGACCAGTTCAGCGTCGATAGCCCTGCGTGCAATGAGTTCCTCCACCAGCGCGGCGCCAAGGGTGGTGCCCTTAATGGGTGCCAGTGTGTCGATGAACTGTTGCACGCCCCACTTCTCATGACGGGACAGCAAGCGGGCTAGCGCAAGTTCAAGTGCGGCGTCGGGTGCCGTGGGGTCAGGTGGTGTGCCGACGGCGGCGGCGCGGGCGTAGTCGAACATGCGAGATGCCCCACTGCGAGCGGCTTTCAGTAGGCCAACTACTTCGGCAACCTCATCTGCGAATTTCGGGGTCATTGTTTTCCATTGGCTTGCGTGCCCTGCGGGCGTCAGGTTCTCGTTTGCGGCAATGCGTTCGGCTTCGGACACAAGGCGGCTTGCCAGCGCGGCGGCGCGGGCCTCCAATTTGTACAGGTCAATTTTCACGGGTGCATTCTCCTTCGTTGTGTGGGCTTGTGGGCGGTGTTCCGGGCGTGCTAGTCGTAGCCGTCCAAGTCGATATCGGGGGCGGGAAGGTCTGCGAGAAGGTCGATAGCGTCAGATGTCGGTAGGTCGTTGAGAAGATCCAAGGTGCGTTGATGTTCGGCGTTGTTCGCTGCGAGAAGTTCGTCAACAGTCGGCGGTTCTTCGTAGTCAACCGGGTCGAAGTCGACGGGCGCGCCTAGATCAATTTTCTTAATGAGGTCACGGAGTGCATTTCGGTAGCGGCGTGGAAGGTGTGCGAGAAGGTTGTCGATAAGTTCGTCGGGGGTTGGCTTCCCGAGAACCGTGTCGAGTTCAGCGGGGTGGAAGTAGCGCGTTTTCCTTCCCGGGCGTTCATAGGCGGTTATCTTGCCGTCTGCGCGTAGTTGTTTCAGGTGGCGTTCGGTCACGCCGTACCATTGCGCCGCTTGCCTGTAGGTGAGCATTTTCGAGTAGTCGTTCATGCTTCGACGCCTTTCAGCGCGGCGGTGATGTCGACGGCGTTGAGGTAGACGCTTGGGCGTGTCCAGCGGCGGCGGGTGATGGTGACTTCCCCGGCCTTCACCATTCGGTTGAGGGTTCGTTCGCTTACGCCGAAGTGTTCGGCGGCTTCGTGGTAGGTCAGCCATTCCCGTTCGTTGGTCATGGCGTGATTGTCTGCGTTAGTCGGTGGCGGTCAGTTCGGGGCGGTTGTGGTCGGCCCGACCGCTGCACGCCCCGGGTGATGTTCGGGGCATGTCTTCCCCCGCGTGCGCCACTGTGACCCCGTTGTCTGTTCGTGATGCGTTTCTGTTCCCGGAAGAAGCGGCAGACGGCAACATCGAACGGGCGAAGAAGATTTGTCAGAAATGCCCGATTTTGCCAAAGTGCGCCCGTGATGCGCTCTACGCGGGTACAGATCACCGTTTCGAGGTACCGGCCCCGGCGAACGGGGTTGTTATGGCCGGGGTGCTGTGTGACGGCTCTGAAGGCGCGCTCAGGGCGTTAGAAGATGTCGCCGGGATCCAGGGCATCTATGAGGGGCGAAAGCGGGCGCTAGTCGCGTTCGGTACGCCGTGCCGCAACTGTGAGAAGCCGATGGTGCCGTGGTCACGGCATCAGCCCCCGCTACCGGAAGGCTATTCCATGCATCGCGGGCGTGGCCTGTGCGTTGAGTGCCGTGGCGCGTATCAAGAAGAGTTAGCGGCGTGGCGTGCTGCTCACCCCGAAGACGCGGCGCGGGAAGAGTTCTCGAAGAAGAAGACGGATCGGAAGCGAACTAGCGTCGCTGCACTGGTCGGGAAGATTGAGACGGCTGTGAAGAATGGGGACGAAGAACTTGCCGACGAGCTGCGTTACCGGTGGTCGGTCGAACGGGATCGAGAAGCCACACGGAAGGCGGTAGCGAAGGGAAGCAAGTTCGTGAAGTTGCCGACCCGGGGCGAGAAGACCGATCAGGTTCTAATCGCGTGGCAGCGTGAACCGTGGCGGTTGAACGTCGAAATTGCCGAATTGTGCGAAGTGTCTACCTCTCTCGCTGCGAGTGCTCGGTCGATGCTGGTTGTAGCGGAAGTGCCCGGTTTCGCCGATCCCGATAAGCGTGACGATAGCGACGCCGAACGTTCCCGTCGCATTCGTTCCGCTAAGTACGAATTAGGACGTAGGGCGGCGAAGAGAAGGAAGGGTCTTACTCTATCGCTTTTGCGAAACCGGCCCGATTTAACTTGGTCTGAAGTGAGGGAGTTCACCGGCGTCGGCTGGCAGGTGATTACTGAATTAGTCGAGAAGCATGATCTTCCGAAGCGCACTCGGGGCCGACAACGATTGACCGCCTAACGTATCGGTGATGATGGTGGTAGCGCCGAGAAGGAAGCCCCCTGTCTCGGCGCTACACTTCCCCGGTCTTTTCCCGTAAGGCCGGGGATTAAACGTGTGTAGCGCATCACGTTGTTGCGGTAAAAACGGTGGTTTAGGTCGAACTGTAAACCGGCCGTTGTCGCTTCGATACGGTTTACATGCTGGTCAACGAAGTGAAGCGGGCCGTATAGGCCCGCTTCCCCCATATTTTCCCCCATACTTAGGCCAAAAACGGCCCGAATTTGCTAACTTGCGATCCCCTCGTGTTGCGGTTCATTGAGAAGGATACTTAGCACTTCACGCGGGTACTTGCCTACGAATCTTTGGCCGTGCCCTCTAATTGCTACCTCCATCTGGTCGATGGTGTACCCGCGATAGATCATCGTCTCCCAGACGAACCGCCATTCTTTCGCCGTGGACTGTTGGGAGTAGGGGAAGTGCCCCTTAAACCAGCGCCATGTTTTACCGCTTCGGCGTTCGTGGTCAACCTTGGAAGCGCGGGCTTCCTCGGCGCGTTCTATGGCTTCGTCTAGATCCCAGATGGTGCCTTCGTTGTCGCCTTCCCCGCTAGCGTCGCCGGTCGCTATCGCCTTCATCATCGCCATGATGGTGGACTTCCAAGAACTACGTTCGGCGGGTGGTGCATCATCGTCAAACAACTGTCTCACGTCTTCACCGTCTTGGATCGTGTCGATAGCCGCTTCGAGTGCTGTTTCAAATGTCAGCTCTGTTTCATAGGCCGTAGCGAGTTCAACCCAATAGGCAACTAGCGCCGGGGCTTCAAGTTCGATTCGGTCATAGAATTCTTCGAAGGTCTCCATTCCTTCGGCGCGGGGCATCGCAAGATGCTCGCACTCTGGAAAATTCTTGGAGTAGTTAAGGGAGTTAGTAAAGGAGTAGGGGGCCAGATCTGGCCCGGGGTGGGGTTCATCTACGGCCCCCGGGTAGTCCAGATTTGGCCCGGGGTCATGGTTGACCCCCGGTTCATCTACGGCCCCCGGTAGGCGTAAGGCGTAGACGATTGACCCGGAATTCTGAAAGCCCCTATTTGGCAGTTGATCTACCGCCTTCAGGAAGCCCGCTTCCTCCAACTCACGAACGGCCCTTTTTACCGAAGTCAGGGAAATGCGCGCTTCTTTAGCGACTGTCGGCTTACTCGGCCATGCACAACCGAATCGTGGATTATCCGGCTTCATGTTGACGTATTCCAGGGCTAGAAGCCATGCCACGCGAAGGGCGGCGCCACTCACGTCGCTAGCGAGTACTGCGTGCCCCCAATCGTCACGGAAGCGCCGTAGTCTCTGTGTTTTCTCCTCGTTCTCGCCGTACCCCGTGGCGACCTGTGTCGAAAGATTTGGTTCGTTGCTTGTCACCTTTTCTCTTTTCTTCCCGTGGTCGGCGGGTAAAAACATGCGGCCCCCGGGCTTTCCGGGGGCCGTTTTCCTTTCTCCGTGTGGTGGGGGATCCGTTGCAGCGGATCATTCCCCCGGCCCGGAACTGTTACGCCGGAATGAACGGGATCGGCTCGAAGGTGTCCATAATGAACCGCTGTGCGTCGAGTAGGTCACGCACTAACCGGCCTGTCTGCGCGGGGTTGAAGGCCGTATCAGCGGTGACAACTACGGCAGGGCCGCCCTCGTTTACTGTCACCGTGACGTTATTACTGATGGCCCAAGTGTCGGCGTTCGTGGTATTCTGCATGGAGAATCCTGTTCCTTTCTTTGCAGTGGGTTGGGTTCGTGCCCTCGTAAGTGGTTGCAGCCACCCGGGGGCGTTTTCTTTCTCTGTGGTTCTCACTCTCTCTATTCCTTCCGCTTCAGGTAGTCGCTTCCGTGGCGGTAATTGTCGAGTTCCAGGTATTCCAGGTCGGCGATTAGCCACTGTGCTAGATCCTCTGAAAGCGCGTAGGTGTCAAACACTTCAGTGTTGAGGAACCCCGGCAAGACGCGGATAAGTGCGTGTGTCACGGCTTCCTGTGGTGTCTCACCTTCACTGTTGGCACTCTCAGTTAAGTCGCGTGTGTTTTGTGGAATGAACTTCGTCATGGCGTTTCCTTACACGTCTGCGAGTTGTTCAATTCGGGCGGTGACGTCGGTGGGGCGTCGAAGCGTGCCACCTTCCCCTTCGCTGTCCAGGCACGCGGCCATAATGCGGCGGAATCGTGCCGAACCGGGGCGAAGGTCGCGATCCGTTGCCTGCTTCCATACCCATTCGACGGGCGGAAGGTCGTGCAGATAATCGGTTCGGCCCGCAAGGTAGAACGCGCCGTCTTCGTCGATGATCTGGAAGGCGCGGGAGCGGGTTCCCAGAATGTCGCGCTGGTCTTTGTACTTCTCTATACGCACAATGTGCCCCGTTTCTCGCCTGTGTTAGGCGGTCGCTTTCCGGTTGTATGTTCCCGGCTGGTTCGTGTACTCGTCCGTACTCTCGTGCGAGTTCGCTTCAATCCAGGCCGTGACGTCAGCCCAGCGGTAGCGAATGTTGTTTGCAGTGGCGCGGAAGAATCGCGGGCCATTGCCGTTCACGCGCATTAGCGCTAACTGCTGCGTTGAGACGCCCAAGTATTCGCCAAGTTCGGCGGAAGTAAGTAGTTCGTCAGGTGCTCGGTTCATCGTGTCTCCTCTCTCTAAGCGGTGAACCTGTACTAGAAACTACCACGATTAGTACACACTGCACAATATTGAGTTATATTGAGTGACATGAACCTACATAGATGTAAACGGGTTAATACCGAACTGAACTTTTCTTTTATGCTTATTCGCATGTCGGAATGGGCGAATGAACTTGTGGCCACCTTCGCGGAATCAATGAAGAAACGCCGCGACGAACTGGGGCTAAGCGCCCAAAAACTAGCCGACCGAACGGCGGAACTAGGCCACCCGGTAAACCGCTCTGTTGTGGCTGCTCTTGAAACCGGGCGCCGTAATCGCCTACTGCTTCCCGACGCGCTAGTTATCGCGGAAGCGTTGAACACGTCTCTCGCAACACTGCTATATCCGGGTATGCCAGACGGCGCCGTCGAACAGGTGCCCGGGCGTGTCATGCCGTCTTGGGACGCGGCGTTAAACCTTCTCGGAATCGAACCGCTCTTCGGCGATATCCAGCCCAATGATGAAGACGAACACACCACGGGGCACGCTCTCGCACGGGCTAGCGCGGAACTGCAAGACGAACGGGAAACCCTGTATCACTTATCCTTCGAGTTCACTTCCCAGGATCAACACTTAGACGCCGACGGGAAGGCGAAGTTTCTACAGTCGATTACCCAAGCGCAACGCCGTGTAACTGAAGTTGAGAACCGTATCGAAGCGCTCGGCGGTGTTGTCTACGACGAACACGCGGAAGGCCGCAACAATGGGTAGGCGCCGTCTAGAAGTAGGGGAAGTGGGATCGGTAAACGCCCAAAAAAGCAAAGCGGGGTGGCGTGCCCGGTGCTGGTATCGCGGACAAGACGGGCGGAAACATCAAGTCGATATCGAACGGCGGACAAAGACAGCGGCGCTAAAAGACGCCCGCGCTATTGCTGAAGAACGGGCTAACCTTGGAAACGCCGACCTAAACGCTAATTCGCCACTGTCTGCACTTCTTGAAACATGGTGGGCAACGGTGGAACAACGGGCGGAAGCCGGGAAGATATCGGAAGGCACTTTAGCGGCCTATAAAACGCCCTATGAGCGCGTGAAAGCCGAACGCGGGCATTTACTCATTCGAGAATGTACGGCCCCGCGTCTCGGCGCTTGGGTCGAAGAAGCGGCGGAAGGGAAGCCTTCAGTTCATCGTTCGCTTCGCCGTGTGCTCTCCCAAGCCTTCGATTTTGGGGAATCGCAAGGCATTGTGACGTTCAACCCCGGGCGGGCTATCCCAACCATGGAAACAGCGACGAAGGAAACCAACGCGCTTACCGCACAAGAAGCGGTGCGTCTCCGTAGCGTTATCCGCGCTTGGGAAGACGAACACGTCGGGAAGTCGAAGCCGGGAACAGGCGGGCGCCCACTTCAGCCGTACCTAGGTGACGTTGTAGACGTCATGCTCGGAACAGGCTTCCGTATCGGTGAAGTGTTGGGCCTTCGCTGGGAAGACGTGAACTTCCAGGCGAACCCCGTCGAGGTCACCGTCTCCGGGGCGGTGAAACAGCGGAAGGCTACCCCGGATAGTCCTTCACTGGTATGGGAACCGCGCCCAAAAACGAAGAAGGGGCTTCGAACGGTATCAGTGCCGACGTTCACCGCCGACGCCTTGCACCGCCTGTTTATCGAGAAGGCGCCCGACGCGGTTTTCGTGTTTGCCACATCGAAGGGAACGCCACGGTCGCCCGCAAACGTTCGAACCCGGCTTCGCCGCGTGTGTGGATCAACCTTCGAGGGGCTAACGCCACACACGCTAAGGCGAACAGTTCTAACGATTGTGGCGGAACAGACAGACGTTCTTACCGCGTCACGTCTCGCGGGGCACGCCAGTACGAAGATCACCGAAGAGAAGTACCTAAAGTTTGGCCCGAAAGCGCCCGACGCTTCGTGGGCGTTGGAATCTATCGGCGCGGGTGAAACTTCTTGAAATTATGGGGGAATTAGTGGGGATTGACCCCAAGACGTGAAGAAACCCCTTCCCGGTGGAACTGTTTCCGCTGGTGAAGGGGCTTTCCTTGTGCGCCATCAGGGAATCGAACCCCGAACCCACTGATTAAGAGTCAGTTGCTCTGCCAATTGAGCTAATGGCGCGTATTTTGTTTTGTTGGTGTTGCTCTCTGCAACGAGGTAATACATTAGCAGCGTGTGTTGAATGTGTGAAATCGGCAGGTAAGAGCATATTTTTCGGCGATGTTAAACGTTGTATAACGCTTTGTTTGTGGATGGTGGCTTTTTAGCCGTTAACGGTTAAAGTATTGGCGTTTGAGTTTTGGATTTGAGTTGTGAGGGGTCCATTGTGCTCCACCTTCGCGCGGTTCGCCGCTGCACCGCGGTCCTGACGGCGCTGGCTGCAGGAGCGATGATTTCGGCCTGCTCACCGGGGGATGGGTCGAGCCGTCTCGAGCAGGTTGCGGAGACGGACCAGGCTGCAGAGACGACGCCTGCGGCGAAGCCGCCGAAAGTCTCGGTGAGCAATAACGCCACTGACGTCGAGCCTGGCCAGCCGGTGAAGGTGCTTTCGGAGGTCGGATTGGCCTCGGTGAAGATGACCAACGAGGCCGGCAAGGAAGTCGAGGCGGAGTTCAACGACGACAAAACCGAATGGTCTACGGCGGAACCGCTTGGTTACGGACGCGAGTACACCATTGAGGCGCGTGATGTTGAGGGCCAGAAGGTGATGTCGTCGTTTACTACGGTGTCGCCGGCTGTGACGGTTAATGCGTACGTTGGTCCGCTTGACGGCTCGACGGTTGGTATCGCCCAGGCGGTAACCATCCGCTTTGATAGCCCGATCCAAGACACCAAGAAGATGGAGAAACTCATCTCGGTGGAAACCTCGAACGACACCGAGGGTGGATTCTTCTGGCTGGATCCTTACGAAGTGCGCTGGCGCCCGAAGGAGTACTGGGAGCCCGGTACTGAGGTCACTGTGAAAGTGGATCTGTATGGGCGCAAACTTGCCGAAGGCGTCTACGGTTCCGACGACACCGAAATCAGCTTCACCATCGGTGACAAGGTGGAGACTGTCGTGGATAACTACGACAAGATGCTGCGCGTCTACGCTAACGACGAGTTGGTGAAGGAGTTCCCGATCTCACTGGGAACCGACGGTAGCTACGACACCCCGAATGGCACCTACGTGGTGGGGGATGAGCACCCCAGCCTTGTCATGGACTCGCGTACCTACGGCTTGGCGTTGGATGCGGGCGGGTACGTCACGCCGGTGGATTACGCCACCCAGCTGTCGTACTCGGGCATCTACGTCCACTCCGCGCCGTGGGCGCTGTGGGCGTTGGGGTCCCAGAACCAGTCGCACGGCTGCATCAACGCTTCCTATGAGAACGCCAAGTGGTTCCAGGAGTACGTCAAACGGGGTGACCCGGTAGTGGTGAAAAACACTGGCGGATCGACCCTGACCCCGTACGACGGCTTGGGCTACTGGAACCTTGATTGGGAGCAGCGCTCCGGCGGCAGCGGCGAGCAGCTCTACTCCTAGTGCCCCTAGGTGCAGTTAGTGCCCCCAGGCGCAGTTAGGCTTTCGCGCGTTCCTCCTCGGCTTCAATCTCGGCGTTGAAATCGCGCTTGGAGGCCTGCCACTGATCCTCTGTCATGCCGATGCGCCAGTATCCAGAGATGGACACGTCTTGCTTGGGGACCTCGGATTCGACGAAGAGGAAGCGCCGCATTTCCTTGATCATCTCGGCAACGCCGTGGATGAACCAGCTGGTGTTCTTTCCGTCCGGCACGCCGGCCTGTCGCACGACGCGGGATAGCTCCGTGCCATGGGTCGCGCCGTTGCGGATCACCCAATGGATGTCCACGCCATCGCGGGCTGGGAGCTCAAACTTGCGGTCTTCGGCTTCGATCTCGATGTACGCGGTCGCAGTTGCGCCCTCGGGGAGGCGCTTTAGGCCCGCGCCGATGGCCGGTGCTGCGGACTCATCGCCGGCGAAGATGAAGTGCTCGTAGTCGACCGAAGGGCCCCACGCGCCACCTGGGCCGAAGAAGCCGATCTTCTCTCCAACCTCGGCTACGCGAGCCCACGGACCGGCCAGGCCTGCATCGCCGTGGGTGACAAAGTCAACATCGAAATCCCCGGTCGATGAGTCGAGGTTGATCAACGTGTAGGTCCGGGTCACCGGTTGCTTGTCGCGCGGCTGTTGTTCACGGACCTGTTCGACGTTAAATGGCCAGGAGTAGTCGGCGCCCTCCGGCACGAACAACAGCTTGAGGTAGTGGTCCGTAAACTCCAGATCTTTACCGACAAAAGCGGGGGTGTTCAGGCTTAAGCGAACCAGATCGGGGGAGAGCTGGCGGCGACCGGTCACGGTTGCCTCATTGGCCTTCCGGGGTTTACGCCTCGCGGCCGCTTTGTTGGCTTGTTCGGTCATCGTTGTCCCTGTCCTTCAACAACTCGTGGCTGCTTCTGGCGGCGGAAGTTCGCACACCAAATAGTTAGGTAAGGCTAACATATTTAAGGAGGGGGTGGAATAGCAATGTGCCCCGTAACCTGTTGTGGAGGTTACGGGGCACGCTTCGGGGTGGCTGACGGGGCTCGAACCCGCGACACCCAGGATCACAACCTGGTGCTCTACCAGCTGAACTACAGCCACCATTGCTGTTTTGCAGCGGATTACACCTTAGCCGTTCATCTGAAGTTTACAAAAACCGCTGGTAGAACTCGGTTGCAGCGGCAGAAGCCTTCGTTGCGGTGTCGGTGTCCGGGCCGGGGGAGTCCACAAATACGGCGCGACGGTAGTAGTCCAACTCGCGGATGGATTCCACGATGTCCGCCAAGGCGCGGTGAGCCATGCCCTTTTCGGGCTGGTTGTAGTACGCCTTAGGGAACCAGCGGCGCGACAGTTCCTTCACGGTGGACACGTCGATCATGCGGTAGTGCAGGGCGTCGTCGAGACGCGGCATCTGCGCACGGATAAACGCACGGTCGGTAGCAATCGAGTTGCCCGCAAGCGGAGCAGGATGAGCAGGATCGCAATGCTTTGCGACGAGCTCCAGCACCGCATCCTCCGCATCCCGGATACTGGTCGTGGAGGCCTTAATGTCATCGAGCAGCCCGTTAGAGGAGTGCATCTCGGTGACAAAGTCATCCATCTCCGCCAGTTCGGCGTCGGTGGCGTGGACGACGAGGTCGACGCCGTCGTCGATAATGTTGAGCTCCGCATCCGTGACAAGCGCTGCCACCTCCACGATGACGTGGCGTGACGGGTCAAGACCGGTCATCTCCAGGTCGACCCACACGATGCGATTGTCCTTGTCTGCGATCTCCATTTATTCCTCTCCCATCTTGGCGTAAAACTTGCCCATAATCGGCGGCAGAATCCCGCGCGGGGCGTAGGTAGACACGACATCCATCGCCTTCGATAGCGGCCCCGGAACGACGCGTCGGCGGTTGCGGCGCATCGCCTTCAGGGTGTCGGCAGAACAAGACTCGTAGGTCGTCCACAGGAAATCGGGCACGACCTTATCCACGATCGACTGCTCCTCCTCCGGAATGTGCGCCTCACGCACCGGGCCGGGGGCGAGCAGGGTCACGTGCACACCGGAATCCTTCAGCTCGTAGTGCAGGGCCTCGGTGAACATGTTGACGCCCGCCTTGGTGAACACGTAGGTGGCGTTGTTCGGGATCGGCAGGTTGCCGGCTGCGGATCCGACGTTGCACAGCGCGCCCTCGCCGCGTGGCACCATCTGATCCAGCACCGCCTTGGTGATGCGGAACACTGCCGTCGCGTTCAGGTTGAACTGGTTCGTCTCGTACTCCCAGTCCTGCTTCATAAACGGGCCGAACGACGCGATGCCGGCAGAATTGACGCAAATGTGAATCTTGCGGTTCGCAATGTGGTTAAGCAGTGCGGTGACGTCGCGTTCCTTAGACAGATCCGCGGCGAAGACTTCGACGGTGACGCCGTGGGCGGCCGCGAGTTCGTCGCCAAGCTTTTGCAATACCTCCTCGCGCCGGGCAACAAGGATGAGGTTGTGGCCACCTTTGGCCAGGTCGCGTGCAATCGCTTCGCCGATGCCTTGGCTCGCGCCGGTAATCAACGCGAACGAGTTGATGGATGGTCCTGGAAAACTCATGCGTCCGAATCTACCCGCCCGCGATCTCTCGCAACGCTGCCGTGTGTCGCTCGAAGGCCTGCGCGCCCGTCGCTGTCAGTGTGACCCACACTGTGTCCTTCGCCCGGGATGAGCCGTACTCGCGGAAGCGCGTGATATAGCCGTGCTCCTCGAGCCGGTCCAACTGCTTGGAGAGTGCGGAGTCTGACAGGTTTACTTTGTCTTTCAGCGTGCTAAAGCGCATCTCAAAGCGGGACGATTGCTTTTCGACGGCACCCCCATGAAACAGTGCCGCACAAATCTTCAACCTGGCCAACGGGTGAATAACGGGGTCGATGGCTGGCTCACTCATCGGTTTTTCTCCCAGTAGTAACCGGTGACGATGATGACAGCCGCGGAGAGGACGCCCGCGATAGTCGCGCCAACGACGCTACCTTCGGGGACAAGCCAGACGATTGGCATGAAGACCAGCGGCATCAGTGCGGATCCCCAATTCGTCTCGGGGTCTTCCTGGATCGGCTGCTTCATGCTTGGACGCACGTTGCGGTTGTGATCTCGCACGGTGATGGCGATGCAGGCGATGATAATGACCGCAAACAATGCCCACCAGTATGTCCACCGCAGGATCAGGCCAGCAGCAGTGACTCCGAACAGGGTGCCGAGAATGACATAAGCCCACGGGGGTGTGGGCTTATGTTGCGCGTCGCGCTCGAGCATGTCGATCTGCTCGAGGGTGGCGCGAGCTTCTTCTTGAGAGATCTTGTTGCTTTCCACGTTGGCAAGTATGTCACTTGCCTGAATGGAAAGCAAGCGTTAAATCTCGTGCATCTCCTGGTGCTTAGTCTCCGGGGCGGACAGGGTCGCCACCAGGGATATCGCGGTGACAATAACCAGGTAGATACCCACAGCCTGCGGGCCATACTTCGCGTTCAGTGCCGTCGCAATGAAGGGGGCGATAGCCGCACCCAGGATGGAGGACACGTTGTACGCAATACCCGAGCCGGTGTAGCGCACATTCGACGGGAACAACTCCGGCAAGATCGCAGACATCGGGCCGAAGATGAAGCCCATCAACACCATGCCGATGAACAAGAAGATGCCCAGGGAAACCATGGTGAACGTCTCCGGATTCAGCAGCCACTTGAAGCTCAGGCCATAGACGATGATCGCAACCGAGGTCAGACCCAGCACCGGGCGACGGCCGTAGACATCCGACCAATGCGCCGCAATCGGGATGCCAGCGATGAACCCGAAGATGCACACCAGCTGCAGCTTCAGGAACGTCGGGTACGCAATACCCAGGCCAACGCCCTCTTCCGCCGAACCAATTCCGTAGGAGAGGAACCAAGTGGTCACGATGTAGAACAGCGTGTAGCAACCGACCATGACAAACGTGCCCTGGATCAGCGGCTTCCAGGCAGTCTTGAATACCTCCGCCAGTGGGGAAGCGGCCTTCTGGTTGTTCTGCTCCACCTGCTGGAACACCGGAGTCTCCTCAACCTGCAGGCGAACCCACAGGCCGATGATGACCATCACGATGGACAGCAGGAACGGAATGCGCCAGCCCCAGCGCATGAACGCGCCCTCGAAGTCGCCAGTGGTGTGGCCCAGCACGGTGACCAGGATGAGGAACAGGCCGTTTGCCAGCAGGAAGCCGAACGGTGCGCCGAGTTGGGGCCACATGCCCGCCCAGGCGCGGCGGCCCTTAGCTGCTGTTTCTGTGGACAGCAGGGCCGCGCCGGACCACTCGCCGCCCAGGCCAAGGCCCTGGCAGAAGCGCATCAGTGCCAGCAACGCCGGTGCCCAGATGCCGGCCTGTGCGTAGGTGGGCAGCAGGCCGATAACAAAGGTGGCGATACCCATGGTCAGCAGCGCGCCGACCAAGGTGGCCTTGCGGCCGACCTTATCGCCGAAGTGGCCGAACAACACTGAACCTAGCGGGCGAGCGATAAACGCCAGGCCAAACGTGGCGAACGACGACAGCAGCGCCACCGTGCTCGACTCCGACTTGGGGAAGAAGAGGAACGGAAATACCGCGACGGCTGCGGTGGCGTAGGCGTAGAAGTCGTAAAACTCAATCGTCGTGCCAATTGTCGACGCAAGGCGGACCCGGTTTCGCTCCTGTGGCGTTGTCTCCCGGATGGCAGCAGGGGCCGCTTGTGGGGCAGGGGGTTGATGCTCGACGCTGGTGGTCATTGCCCGTCCTCTCATTCCATTGTGTGAAACTGCTGTGTCGCAGAATGGAAGAAACTGTACCACGCTATGGGACGCGTATCCCAAAAATGGGTGGGGTGTGGTCTGCTGAGGCCAAACGACACATCCAACACGGCATATATCGCTGAAAATCAGCGGAGTATGCCGTGTTCCATGTGTCGTTTAGCTTTGCGGCACGCCTCTTTCCCCGCACATGGTGAGAACGCATTGGTGAAGACGGCCAAAAATCGGCATCTTCACCAATGCGTTCTCACCATGTACGCGGCGCGCCCCTCATCCCAACCCCCAGAAACACAAAGCGCCCCCAGCAGTGTCCGAAGTCACGACATATTTGACGGGGT
>NZ_KV821364.1:0-451 GCF_001815635.1 Corynebacterium sp. HMSC075D04 | reverse complement strand
CCAACGACACCGTCGGCGACCTTATTAAGGGTGTATCCCTTCCGATGGCTCCTGAGTATGACTCGGTGATGAACTACCTCTACCAGTTTGGCAAGTTCAACTACTCGGAAAAGCCATACCTGCTTGAAACCCCCAACGGCAACGCAGTTGTCCCCGCCGACTGGGATGTACTAAAAATCAACACCCCGCGTATTGCTGCTGACAACCTTGAAATCGGCGACTTCAGTGCCATGGCAGGTGCCATCATCGACAACAAACCAGAAGCACCCGCCAAGGAAGAAAACAAGGTAGAAGCACCCGCCGCCGACAAGGCAGACGACAAGGCAGACGACAAAGCAGAAGCACCAGCACAGGTCGAAGCAGAAGCAGAAGCCCCGGCCAAGGCTAATGACAAGGCTAACGACAAGGCCGAGGAGAAGGTACAAGACCAGGCTGAAGCTGAGCAGGACGC
>NZ_KV821363.1:123474-123719 GCF_001815635.1 Corynebacterium sp. HMSC075D04 | reverse complement strand
CTGCCGGATCGCGACCTGGGGAAATGCCGGAACAACACTCCAAAACGACCCGGAAATGGTCGGAAGGATTGTTCAACGACCGTGGAAACGGCTCGAAATGGGTGTGACGTGCGGATTGTTCAGCAATCCGCACCACCTGCTTACCCCCGCAAATTACCCCCGTTTTAGGACCAGGCACGCCATAACAGACCTCAAGACACGAAAACAGGGCGTTTCAACCCCACGAACACACCAGTCCACCACCC